>JARDZP010000068.1 GCA_029240795.1 Haloplasmataceae bacterium
ATGTAATTTTATCCGCATGATTAAATAAAGGGCTACTCGCAAATGAAACGAGTAGCTCTTCATTATCTCGTGTAATGTCCTAACTTGAGAAAGAACCATTAAAATTATAACGCTCTTTTTTTATTTGTTGTCTTTAAGAATAAATTAATACAAATAGTTTACCTAATGTGAATTAATTTATATAAATGCTTAATGTCAATTAAACTAAAAACTTAATATTAGGATTTTAAATATACGAAAAGTATTATTTATCAGACATATCTGAAAAACAAAAAAAGATATTTGCTAAAGAATGTTAACTAATCTTGACGACAATAGATTACAATTAAAAGATTTGTCGACTTTCCATAAACCTCGATAGAATTTATTAATCAACGTTTATTTCAGTATTAATTTTATTTATTAAATCATCTAGTGTAAGATTAGCAGCGATGACACCACCAGCAGTATTCCATATCGCATCATTTACTTCAATTAAGTTACCTTTGGTTGTGGCTGGTAAATTTTGAAATAACGGACTAGATAAGAATTCTTCTTCAGTAGCTGTTGCACCACCATTACCCGTCTCATACGTGAAGTAAAAGATTATCTCTGCATCTTTAACAAGATCGGCAAGACGTTCTTTTGTTAATTCAACCGCAAAATCTTGACCACTTGGGTCTTCAGCTAATGTACGATTAGTGAAGCCAATTTCATTAAAAATAATACCAGAAAAAGTTTGATTTAAATATAATCTTGTTTTACCTGCCATGAATCTTATAATCGCAATTTCCTTATTTAGGATACCTTTTGACTCAGCAAGAGTTCTAACTTCATTTACATGATTAGAATAATCATGTAATATTTCATTACCTTTATCTTCTAAATTTAACACTTTTGCATAAAAACTAAAATTATTTTTCCATTCTCCACGTAATGTTTCAGAGAATACAGTAGGAGCTATAAGTGACAAATCATTATAGATATTCTCTTGGCGCATTTTATTGCCAATAATTAAATCAGGATTCAAAAGTGCTATAGCCTCAAGGTTGACTAAACTTTCTGTTCCTACAACTTGTACACCTGTCATTTGTGAACTTATGTGATCATACCAAGGATCACCGGTCCATGATTTTACTGCACCAACCGGTTTTACACCAATTGCTAGTAATGCTTCTGTTCCTTCATTTGTTAGGATAACGATTCTTTGGGGATTTATAGGAACATTAGTTGTCCCCATAGCATGAGTTATAGTATGAGTTCCTTCTACTGTAGTAATATTATTAACTTTTTCGTCGCAAGCAATTAAAGTAATAAAAGTGATTAATACTATTATTGTACTAAATATTTTTTTAAACATTAGTCTTCCTCCATATATATATTTGATAATTCTTAAATACTATAACATAACCCTAAATTAAAGTAAATATAAATGATAATGATTATCATTAACTTGACTTTTGATAAATTTTGTTATAAATTATAATAAAATCACATAGAAGGGAGCTTTCTTGTGACAAAGAAAAACTTTATAATTAGTTTCTCTATCATTATTATTCTCTTAATTGGCTTTTTTATTGGAAGTATTTTATTAGGATATACTAAAACTAGTTTTCCATCTCTTTATAATGCACTATTTAGTTATAGTGGTAGTTCAAGTGAAATTGTAATTTTGACACTTCGTATTCCTAGAGCGATTATCGCCCTTTTTGTTGGAGGAGCTTTAGCTGTAAGTGGATTGTTGATGCAAACCGTGACTAAAAACCCGATGGCGTCTCCCAGTCTTTTAGGAATTAACGCAGGTGCCTCATTTTTTGTGGTACTAATATTTGTTAATAATCCTGATGTCTCAATTCAAAAATTGGTCTGGGTAGCTTTTATTGGAGCTGTAGTCGCTACCTTAATCGTCTTTTTAATTAGTGGTGAATTTAAGGGCGAAAATAACGTCATTAAAGTTACATTGGCAGGCGCTGCAACATCAGCACTTTTTAGTTCATTAACACAAGGTTTATTACATCAAAATCAAAAAAGTTATGAAGAAATCTTATTTTGGTTAACTGGCTCTGTAGAAGGAAGAAGTCTATCAAATTTGTATCAAATTTTTCCATATATGCTTGTAGGAGTAGCCATCGCATTCCTTTTAGCGAACAAATTTAATATCCTAATTTTAGGGGAAGATGTAGCTATTAGTTTAGGTCAAAATGTAAAAATGATAAAATTGTTTTCCATAATAGCTGTCGTTCTACTCGCCGGCTCATCTGTCGCAATAGCGGGTCCAATTTCACTTGTAGGACTGATTATACCGCATATTTTAAAGGCTTTTTTTACAATTGATTATAAAATACTGGTTCCTTTTAGTTTTTTAATTGGTGCAATTTTTTTATTAGGAGCAGATATTTTATCTCGATTTATTATCTATCCTAACGAAGCTCCAGTTGGAGTTGTTACCGCCATTTTAGGAGTACCATTCTTTATCTATATCGCAAGAAGGGCAGATGATTAATATGGATTTTATAAAACTTCAACTTAAGCGCATATCTTTTATTTATGAAAAAAGAACCTTGTTAATTATCTTAGTCGTATTATTATTTAGTTTAATTCTTTTTGGTTTAAGTCTAGGATTTGGCGAAACTAAATTTTCCCTTTTTACAGTCTATAAAGCTTTATTTCAAGATCTCACTGATTTTTCTAGTCTAATTATTCGTAGGTTTAGGTTACCTCGCACTTTAGCGGCCTTTTTAGTTGGTGCAAGTTTAGCCTTAGCTGGTTCAATAATACAAAGTATTGTAAAAAATCCTCTAGCATCACCTGATTTAATAGGAATCAGTAGTGGTGGTCTTTTTGGCACATTACTCTTTTTATCAATATTCACCGACCCCTACGCGAATAGTTTAACAGTTAGTATCGCTTATATGCCAATATTTAGCTTTCTTGGGGCAGTTGCTGCGACTATCTTAGTATATTTTTTTGCTTATAAAAAAGGTGTAACACCATTTAGATTAATTTTAATTGGGATTGCGATTTCGGGTGCATTTACCGCAATAAATAACCTATTAATTATAAGTGGTCCTTTAATTTTAAAGTTAGAGGCTAATTCATGGTTAACTGGAACGGTTTATGGTACGACAATTGAAGAAGTTAAAATATTAGCACTTTGGTTACTAACATTTATAATCATATCAATAATCTTTATTCGTGATTTAAATGTGATGAACTTAGATGATAAAGTTGTTATATCTCTTGGTTCTTTAATAGAACGTAAAAGATTATTATTATTACTCTTATCAACCGCTATTGCGAGTGGTGCCGTAGCGATTGGTGGCGCAATTGGCTTTATTGGCTTATTAGCGCCACATATCTGTCGTAAATTAGTTAATAACTCATTCGGTAACATCATGCCCTTAACACTTTTAGTTGGCGGCATGATGGTTGTAACAGCTGATTTAATTGGTAGAACAATCTTCTATCCAATAGAAGTTCCTTCTGGAGTTTTTACTTCACTGATAGGTGCACCATTTTTCATGTACCTATTATGGAAAAGCAAATAAATGCGAGGTGTTAAAAATGATTCTAAAAGCTAAACAAGTCACATTAGGATATAAAAACAATATTATTTTAAAAGATTTAAATTTAATCATACCTGAGGGTAGTTTTACTATCCTTATTGGTAGTAATGGTTCAGGCAAATCGACCCTATTAAAATCGATGGCACGGTTATTAAAACCACAAAGTGGAGAAGTTACAATAGACGATATAAATGTTTTTAAATCACCAACAAAAAAAATAGCCAAAATACTTTCAATATTACCGCAAAGTCCTCATGCACCTGAAGAACTTACCGTATTTAACTTGGTTAAGCAAGGTAGATATCCTCATCAATCTTTCTTGCAACAGTTCTCAAAACATGATGAGGAAGTTATAAATAACGCCTTAAATTTAACGGGTGTTTATTCAATCAGAAATAAAAAGTTAAATGAGTTATCGGGAGGACAGCTTCAAAGAGCATGGATTGCCTTAACGCTTGTTCAAGATACAGATATTATTTTACTTGATGAACCAACGAATCATTTGGATTTAAAATATAAGATAGAAGTATTAGATTTGTTAAAAAAATTAAATAGGGAAAAAGGTAGAACGATCGTTATTGTGCTTCATGATATAAACCTTGCTTGTAGATACGCTGATTATATAGTTGCGATTAAAAATGGTAATGTGTCTCATCAAGGTAAACCAAATGAGATCGTAAATAGAGAATTTATTAAAGAAGTTTTTGATATGGATTCTACGGTCATTACTGATCCAATTTTTAATAGTCCACTCGTTATTGCTTACTAGAATTTGTCTCAAAAATACAAAAAATGTCATAATTTTCTTTGGAATATGCTATAATATTGATTATAGAATATTTTAGGAGGCAATTATGGGACAAGTGAAAAAAGCAGTTATACCTGCAGCAGGTCTTGGTACGCGCTTTTTACCTGCAACTAAAGCACAGCCAAAAGAAATGTTACCAATTGTTGATAAACCAACAATCCAGTATATCATTGAAGAGGCAGTTGAATCTGGAATAGAAGAAATTCTAATCATAACCAGTTCAACTAAACGATCAATTGAAGACCATTTTGACAAATCATATGAACTTGAAGACACTTTACGTAAAAAGGGGAAAACCGATTTACTAGAAATGGTTGAAAAAATTTCTAATATGGTTAATATTCATTATATTCGTCAAAAAGAAGCTAAAGGGTTAGGACATGCTATTTTATGTGCAAAAGCCTTTATTAAAGATGAACCATTTGCGGTACTTCTTGGTGATGATATTGTTGTGAATAAAAATGGTGAAACAGCTTTAAAACAATTAATTAATCAATATAATAAAACCCAATCTAGTGTTGTAGGAGTTCAAACGGTACCTATTGAAGACGTAAGTAAATATGGAATCGTTGAATTATCAAAATCACATCAACCTAAAGGTAGATTATTTAAGTTATCAAACATGGTAGAAAAACCAAAAGTAGAAGATGCTCCTAGTCAACTTGCGGTACTTGGACGATATGTTTTAACTCCAGAAGTGTTTGGTATGCTTGAAACACAAGAGCCTGGTAGTGGCGGGGAAATTCAATTAACGGACGCCATTAAAAGACTAATGGATAGACAAACTGTTTATGCATATGATTTTGAAGGTTTGCGTTATGATGTTGGTGATAAATTTGGTTTTATAAAAGCTACAATTGATTTTGCTTTAGATAGAGAAGATTTACATAAACAAGTATTGGAATATTTACAAACGAAAGTAAAGTAAAAAGGTAAGCTATATCAATCAATATAGCTTATTATTCTAGAGGTGTGAAATGAAAATCGAAAAAATTATCAAACTAAAAAATGGGATATATGAAATATTGATTATTGATGATAAAAATGGTGAAAAAAAATTTAAATTAACTGAAGATGTATTAATAAAACATAATCTTTATTCTAATAAAGTCATTACCGCTCATGATTTAGCACTATTTAATGAATTAGTTAATTATTCTAAAATATATTCATCAACGCTAAATTTCATCTCATTTAAGATGCGTTCTGAAAAAGAGGTTATTGAATATTTAACTGAAAAACATTCTAGTGAAAAGCAAATTACAGAAATGATTGAAAAACTAAAAAAATTAAATTATATTAATGATCAGATTTATAGTGATGCCTATGTCATATACCAATTTGATAGTAATAAAAAGGGTGTAAAAGTCATTCAAGATGAATTATTAAAAAAAGGGATCGAGCTACCGTTTATTAATAAGAGCTTAGATTATATTAAGCCAGAGATGGTCATCAATAATATTAATCAATTAATCAATTATTATCTTAAAGTAAGTAAAAATAAAACAATTCGTAAATTAAAAGAAAATCTTTTAAGAAATTTAATAGTAAAAGGTTATGAATATGAAGATATTGTAACATGTATTAATAACTTTAGTTTTGAAGAATACCATGATGATGAATCTATAATATTAAAAGAAGTAAATAAAGTTTACAGTAAATATCAAAAAAAATATCAAAGTCATGAGTTGCGAAATAAAGTTATCAAAGCTCTTTTAACTAAGGGTTATGAATATGAAGATATTATAAACAATATAAATGAAATCAATTTTAATGAATAAAAAAGCAAAAAAGTTCTAAATATTTTAGAACTTTTTTTATAAAAGGGGAACAATCAACGATATATTATGGAAATATATCTGGTTTATATTATGAACATATTCAAATAATGAATGGGCTAAACCATTAATAATAATATAATTAATTGTTCATTAATTCTAGGTAATCGTCAAATGATGTTTGTTTATCAATAATACCTTTGTTTGAAACTTCAATAATGCGATTTGCGATTGTTTGAATAAATTCATGGTCATGTGTTGTAAAAAGAATATTACTCTTATATTCTTTTAAACCATTATTTAATGATGTGATTGATTCTAGATCTAAATGGTTTGTTGGTTGATCAAATATCAATACATTCGCATTTGATAACATCATTTTAGCTAGCATACAACGAACTTTTTCTCCACCTGATAAGACACTTACATTTTTCAATGCTTCTTCTCCACTAAATAACATTCTTCCTAAAAAGCCTCTGACATAACTTTCAGTTTGATCGATAGAATATTGACGTAACCAGTCTACTAAGCTTAATTCACTGTTATTGAAGTAGGCTGAATTATCTTTAGGGAAGTAGTCTTTAGTAATGGTAATACCCCATTTAATAGTACCTTTATCTGGTTGAATTTCGCCAACTAAGATTTTAAATAATGTTGATATAGCGATTTCATCACCAATAAAAGCAATTTTATCATCCTTTGATACTGTAAATGTGACATTGTCTAATATTTTTTCACCATCAATTGTTTTTGATATTCCTTCAATAAATAAAATATCATTACCAACTTCACGTTCAGGTTTAAATCCCATAAATGGATATTTACGATTTGATGGTTGAATATCATCTAAAGAAATTTTATCAAGTAATTTTTTACGAGAAGTTGCTTGTTTAGATTTAGATGCATTCGCACTAAAGCGGGCAATAAATGCTTGTAAATCTTTGATTTTCTCTTCCTTTTTTTTGTTTTGATCTTTCATTAGTTGTATTGCTAATTGACTAGATTCATACCAAAAATCATAGTTTCCAACATATAATTTTATTTTACCAAAGTCGACATCACACATATGCGTACATACTTTGTTTAAAAAATGTCTATCATGAGATACTACAATTACTGTACCATCAAAATTAATAAGAAATTCTTCCAACCAATTAACAGCTTTTAAATCTAAGTGGTTAGTTGGTTCATCAAGAATTAATAATCCTGGTTTGCCAAATATTGCTTGTGCTAACAAAACTTTAATTTTATCATTACCAGTTAAATCAGCCATTTTTTTATCATGTAAACTTGTGGAAATACCTAATCCTTGTAAAAGCGAAGATGCTTCTGACTCAGATTCCCATCCACCAAGTTCTGAAAATTCATATTCTAATTCTGATACTTTGATGCCATCTTCTTCAGAAAATACTTCTTTATTGTAAATAACTTCTTTCTCCTGAATTATATTATACAATCTCATATTTCCCATGATAACTGTGTCTATAACGCTCATGTTATCATATTGGTAATGATCTTGTTTTAATACTGACATTCTAACGTTTGGGGCTAAACTTACATCACCAGTGGTTGTTTCTAGTTCTCCTGATAATATTTTTAAGAATGTACTTTTTCCTGCACCATTTGCACCGATAACTCCATAACAGTTACCAGGAGTAAACTTAAGGTTTACATCATTAAATAGTTTTCTTTTTCCAAATAATAGACTTACGTTTGTTACTGTAATCAATTTTAATGCTCCTTTATTAATAATCACATTTTATTATTATATCATATCTGTATTTTAATTGCACCTATAAAAAATTGGATAAAAATAATTATTTGTAAAAAATTATGCTTTGTATTATACTATAATAGTATTAGATAATTACGAGGTGAATATGGAAGATAAAAAGAAAGTTTTAAATCGATTAAGTATTATTGAAGGTCAAATCCGAGGAATAAAAAAGATGGTTGAGGAAGAAAAGGATTGTAAAGCAATTATTACTCAGGTATCTGCAGTAAAATCTGCGATTGAGAATACTTTAGCACTAATCCTTACAGAAAATTTAAAACAATGTCTTTATGATAAAATCAATAATAATCAAAATGTTGATGATGCGATTCAAGAAGCTATAGAGATGTTAACAAAAACTATGTAATGAGGTTATATAATGAAATTTAAAATTAGTGGAGTTAGTGATAATAAAATCTTATTATCATTAAAAAAATTAACTAACTCTTTTTTTATTGATAATAGTTTCGTAGAAGTTGATGCTGATTACTATGTTAATATTACTTTATGCAATGAAACTGTTTTTTTATGTTGTAATGAGATCAATTTAAAAGCACATGTATATAGTAAAACAATAGAGGCTGATAATCCAAAATATACACTACTCGCGCTTTATTATCAGTTTTTAAATAGAATCACAAATAAAACATTACCTTGGGGTGTATTAAGTGGAATAAGACCCACTAAATTAGCACATAGGTACCTTTTAGCTAATTACCCACCATCTGAAGTGATTGATATCCTTCAAACAAAGTATTTACTTGAATTAAATAAGGCTCAACTATTGGTTGATATCGCAATTAGACAAAAAAAAGTAATTAAAGATTATGAGCATTTGTATAAGAATATCAGTATTTATATTAATATTCCTTTTTGTATGTCAAGGTGTACCTATTGTTCATTTACGTCATATAATCTAAATTATCGTTTTGTTAGTATTGATGAGTACCTTGAAAAGTTACTTGAAGAAATCGATACAGTGGGTCATTTTATCAATTTAAATCAAATTAATATTACTTCAATTTATGTTGGTGGTGGTACACCTACTGCTTTAAATGACGAACAGTTGAAACGATTACTTGATAAAATTGAAAGAAGCTTTACTTTAAAGGATGTATTAGAATATACACTTGAATGTGGTAGACCTGATACATTATCCAAATCAAAACTAGAATTAATCAAAAATTATTCAGTATCAAGAATAAGTATTAATCCACAAACTTTTAGTCAATCTACTTTAGATCAAGTAAACAGGCAACATAAAGTAGAAGATATTTATAATGTCTTCCATTTAGCTCGTAGTTTAAATTTTAAAAACATTAATATGGATTTAATTATGGGATTACCAAATGAAAATATTACTGATGCGGTGAATTCAGTTGATAAAACGATTAGTTTAGCTCCCGAATCAATTACTGTTCATACTTTAGCTTATAAAAAGGGGTCAACACTCTATAGTAATATTCACGAAGGTAAGAACGAGATTGAGAAAATGTTTCATTATAGTTTTGACCAAATTAATAATCATGGATATAATCCATATTATTTATATCGTCAAAAAAATATGGTTGGTAATTTAGAAAATATCGGCTACGCTAAAGAAGGTTATGAGAGCGAATATAATATCGTGATGATAGAAGAACTACAAAATATCATAGGTCTAGGTTGTGGTGCTTCAAGTAAGTTTTTAAATAATGACCTTATTTTAAATCCTAAAGATTTGATTAGTTATGTTAATTCATATAAAGATTATTTAGATAAAAAATTAAAATTATTAAAAGAAAATTTAGTGAAAATAGAGGATGACAGTGATGAATAATCTATTTAGTCTAGAATAAAAAAAGTAATAGATATAAAGAACCAAACACTTACAAAACTATGTTACATGATTTAAATGGCATCAAAAATATAGTGAATTAAATTATGCAGAAAAGATAAAAGAATTCTTAGTGCATAGCAACTGTGTTTTTTAAGGGAACAAGGTATAATCAAGTATCAAAAAGAAAATATAAAGTATTAATCCAATAAAAAAGGAGTCATTTTATAACCCCTTATAGAAAATATTTTATACCGATACAATTAAATCTGGATATAAAAGCATTACCAACAATGGAATTATTAAGAAACTTAACCAAATTAAATTTAGAATAAGTGCAAAAATATTTTTATTTATTTTTACCTTTTTGATAATATTTTGAATTGATATATATACTCCAAGTAAACTAATCAGTGGCATAAAAAACACTACACCCACACCGATATTAGTTATTAAACTTAATTTACCTTCTGATACAAACATCCACAATATTCTCTGAAAACATGCACCAAATGTTGGAATTAATATCGCCGATGAATCATTATTAATAACCTTTTTTATCATATTTTTTTCTCACCTTTTAATAGATTTTAATTAATATTATAACCTTTATGCAATGATTAATCAATCACCATAAGATAGTTTTAAAAAACAACAAAATTAACTAACAGAGCCTTGTTTATTAATGATAAAGAAAAAAAACTTTATAACTTACTGGGTTTAATATTGTAAAACTTTAAAGTAAAATAAATAAAATATTAAGTATTTTACTTATATATCTAAAAATCATATATAACCTATCGTAAGAGTCAAATAATATCCACATTTTGATTAAAATATAAATATGAGATAATCCTCCTATAGATTTATAGGAGGATTTTTATATGAATAAGGAACAATTTGAAACGAATGGCAAGATCGAATTGTAAGTTTTAAAAATAGTGGACAAACAATGAAAAAATGGTTTTAGAGTTCACCAGCTTTAGTACTGGATTGCCATGTATAAAGAAAATGAAATAAATAATCAAGTTAAAGAGACAAAGTGGCTATCTTTTGAATTTAATGAACCTACTACACCAACACCTTAAAGTCAAATTGTAATTCAAAAGATATGAAAGATTTATTGAAGGTAACGCTTAAGTTAAATCTATATCAATTAATTTAACCATCTACATTTACTGTTGCAAGGTAAAAACGTAAAACTAGAATATTTGAATATGCTTTTGTGCAATAACCTCATTTTCTTTTAATAATTAGTTGCTACATACATATCCTCAAAATAACATTACAATTTAATTTTTTATTAAACACACTTGACAATAATCATACCTAATAGTAATATTACTATTAGGTATGATTATTGTATGCAAGGAGGTACAAATGGAAAATATAATTCTAAGCTTATTACTTATAAAAAGTATGACAATTTATGAAATGAGAATGTTTATACAACAATGTTTAAACACCGTTTGTAGTGATAGTCTGGGAAGTATACAGGCAGCAATTCAAAAGCTAAAAAGTAAAAATTGTATTGTGTTTAGGGAGTATACTGAAAAGAGCCTCATTAAAAAAGAATACAGTATAACCGAAACTGGATTAACTCAATTTAAAGCATGGATTCAAGTTCCAATGAATCTTCAAAAAATTAAAAATATGGAAGAAGGAAAATTCTTCTTTTTGGGAATGGTGCCAAAGGAAGTTCGTATTCAGTCTCTTAACGGTTATATTGACAGTTTGATGATGGAGCAAGAAAAGTTAGTACAAATTCAGAAGTTTGTAGAATATTCAAAGGAAAATGCTATTCAAAC
>JARDZP010000069.1 GCA_029240795.1 Haloplasmataceae bacterium
AGAAAGGTTAGAAGCAAAATCAGAGGGTGTGCATGGAAGCAAATCTATTAACTTCAAGAAAATTTTCCCTTACTTTATTTTATTATTTCTTGTTGTTGTAGCCCTTCGTAGTACAGGTATTATACCTAATACTCTAATACCTGCTATTTCAAAAACCTCAAAATTTAGCATGGTAATGGCTTTATCAGCTATTGGCCTTAAAACAAGTTTCGGAG
Source organism: Haloplasmataceae bacterium (assembly GCA_029240795.1). Taxonomy (GTDB): domain Bacteria; phylum Bacillota_I; class Bacilli_A; order Haloplasmatales; family Haloplasmataceae; genus JARDZP01. Next base: position 216 of record JARDZP010000069.1, read on the forward strand.
ATATCAAAAATATTGGGTTTAAGCCAATGATTCTCGGATTTATTGTAGATACTCTAGTTGTTTTTGTATCCATAGGTGTTCAGATAGCAACAGGAAGATTTTAGGCAAAGTTTTATATGCCACCCAGATAGATCCAATCAAGAGACTGTTGAGGGTAAATATTCCACTGGTGAACTTTAAGACTTTATTTTTAATTATTGGCAAAATAACGATATGGGAAACCGTTGATCAAGAGATAAATTTTCTTGGTTGGCGGTTTTTTTAAACTTACAAAATTTGGTAATATATATAATATTGGACAACATGAGTGATTTTAACGAGTTATAGAAATGCCTAAACTAGCTATGGTTCTTGATTGTAGCATTGACACCCTTCTTGTGCCCAAGGAACTAATCATTCTACAAGCTATTTACACAGATGGACTAGCCTCAGTTAATGTGACACAAATTGTAAATAATGTCTATGGTGTAAGCCTTTTCGCCATTTGATTTAACTATTTGGCAAAAGGGTTGTTTTATAACAATTTCTAGATAAAAAAAGACAATAAATTAGTTTATGTGTTAAGGGAACGTTCGTTTGTCAATTGGAAGAATATGTGCTATATTAATATTATAAAGTAACTGTTAATAATCGAGTGACAGATTTCTGGATTAGTGAGATTTATAGAATAATCCAAAAATAATAATGACAAAGGTTTTAGTTAGTAGTCCCAAAATTTAAAGAGGAGAAATTTTATGAAATTTGATAAAAAGAAAAGCAATAAGGCTTCTGAAGTTCTTTACAGGTCTAAAGCCCTATTTTTTGACTGGTTGTTTATTTGTGTTTATTTGTTATTTTTATTAATGATTACAATTACATTTTACTATCTGGTGCTAAATGGCATACCGGAATTCACAAACTTCCAATCGCAATTAATTGCGACCTTAACATCTATAGTTCCAATAATCATTATTTTTTCAATTATGGAAGGATCTAACACCTTTGCTTCCTGGGGCAAAAGAAAAGCAAATTTGAAAGTTATTTACAAAGATATGCCTATGAAAAGGAGCATTATTAGAAATACAATTAAATTTTTACCCTGGCAATTTGGACATATGAGCACAATTAATGGCATTTATAAAGACTTTGAAACTCCTTTTTCGATGATATTTTTTGCTTTGTCTATGACTCTATCAATTATTTATATTCTGACGGCCTTTATAAGAAAAGATAATAGACATCTTGCTGATATTTTGGCTGGAAGCAGAGTTGTTAGAAACTGTAAGTAGTAGTAAAGTGAAATGTCATATGATTTCTTGATATTACACTTTTTACTTAACTGTGTTAGAATTCGCTATAAGGTACTTACATCAAAAGTTTTTTGTTATTTTGTATGAGTAATATGATACCGAAGTTAAGACAATAGTTTGCCTCAATAGAAAACAAAGCGAAAGCTCTGATTAAATTGGCGTTTTTGCGTTTTTAATGATATGTTTGGTAGTTTGGGAATCACACTTGCAAAGTTAAATAAAGACCAACGGGTAAGTATGGAACAAAGATTATAGCGTAAATCTATCAATATTACATTGTAAACACACTTGGAGAATACCGTGTAGCTTGAATTAAGGAAGTTTTCTTCTATTTAACTTTTATTAACCTTGTTGAACTCTATGGATTTACAAAATGATATTAAAAATGATAAAACGGTTAGAATTTGCGGAAATAAGAAAGAGGAAGTAAAAATGACGATATTATTACTGATGATTATTTATATAGCTTTTATTAGTTTAGGACTTCCTGATTCGATGTTAGGGGCTGCATGGCCTACTATCCGTACTGATTTATCCTTGCCAATAGCTGGGGCAGGCCTAATCTCCATGATTATATCTGGAGGAACGATTATCTCTAGTTTTTTAAGCTGCAAACTAATCAATAAACTTGGAACTGGTAAACTCACTTTAATCAGTGTTTTTATTACAGCAATGGCATTGTTGGGATTTTCTATTAGCAAGAACTATCTATGGTTATGTATGATGGCAATACCATTAGGACTAGGTGCAGGTGCAGTTGATGCTGCATTAAATAATTTCGTTGCTTTGCATTTTTCAGCAAGACACATGAGCTGGCTTCATTGTTTTTGGGGAATTGGTGCAACCACGGGTCCCATTATAATGTCAGCTGCTATTTCTCAAAAGGGTTTATGGCAAAAGGGATACTTCACTGTTGCATTCATTCAGATTTGTTTAGTTATCATTTTGTTTGTTTCTTTACCACTTTGGAGAACTTATAGTAAAATCGAACAAGGAGATATAACTGTAGAAGATCAAAACCAGCATGTATTCCAATTGCCTGGAATACGTCCGGCACTCCTTAGTTTCTTCTGTTATTGTGCATTAGAGTCCACAGCTGGTCTATGGGGAGCTAGTTACCTCGTACAAACCAAAGGTGTTGGAACAGTTGTTGCAGCGGGTTGGATATCTATGTACTACTTGGGCATCACTATAGGTAGATTAATCAATGGGTTTATTAGTGCTAAACTAAGTAATCCTATTTTGATTCGAGCTGGTCAATTCATCATATGTATCGGGGTTATCTTATTGCTGATTTTTAATAAAACCTATGTGAACTTACTGGGATTGATTCTTATAGGAATGGGATGTGCACCAATTTATCCTTCTATGTTGCATGAAACACCAGTCCGTTTTGGCAAAGAAAATTCCAGTAAATTGATGGGAATCCAAATGGCATTTGCCTATATCGGAACGACCTTGATTCCACCAACACTGGGTTTAATTCTTGGTGCGTTCGGGTTACAACTCTATCCAGTATTTATTTTAGTGTTACTGATTGTAATGACTGCGAGTAGTGAAAAAATAAATTTAATCGTGTCAAAGAGAAATTGAAATTGATAATCCGTTATGATCCCTATGAATTCAAATATAAAAGAATTTTAGAAGTGTAATTTGGGAATAAACATTTTTTAAACATATTATAAGTTTTTTGGAGGGATGATTTTTTGAATATAAAGTTAAAAACAAGAACGAAGGATCATGTTATGACTTTTTGGGAGAAGACTCAAGATGAAGTATTAAAAAAATTATTTCCGTTTAGTAATGAATCCTTAGAAAAAACATTAGTATTATTTGATGATTCAATAAAAGAAGATGCATTGAGTTACGGAAAAGTATCTATTATGAAGGTAAATATGTGGGTGATATTTGGTGTTATGGTATTGATGAACAAAATGAAAAAATGGCTATGCTGAGTATTGTCATCTTTGAAAAGGAACTATGGGGTAAAGGGATAGCTAATGAGGCTACAAAAACTTTCATTAAGGAAGTATTTAACAAGTTTGATATAGAAAAAATTGGAGCTTTTACATATTCTAATAATTACGGCTCAAAAGGCTTATTAAAAAAGGTTGGATTTTTAGAAATTGAAACATTTGTTGAAAATGGAATTGAATCTAAATATTTTGAAATAAAGGATAACAAATTATAAATTAATTTTCAGAGTAATATCGAATAATATTACTTTTTTTGCTATAGCTATTTGTAATGGTAGCAATGGGATACTTTTTTACTTAAGTATACATATATAAATGATTGGTCATATAGAATTAGTAATAAAGCTTATTTCTGTTATAAATGAAAGGAGTAAAAATGCAACCACTAAAGGATGTCTTAAAACCAGTTGATAATGTCATATAGCATAAATGGTTACTAAATATTATCTATTTATAAACCCCCAAAAATATAGATTGTCTAAAACAATAAGAGATAATGAAGGTACGTTTATTTACAATGGCTTGTGTTGTACTAGGTACGAGCCAGGTAAACATATGTTAGGAGATCTTAGAGAAAAATTAGAAGTAACAAGATTATTTCATAAAGATCCGGCAAAAAAATTTTTGATAACCCTTGGTCTAAGTTTCATAACATAGCATGGCAGAGGGAAAAATTACGAAGTGCAAATTGTTATTGTGATTTGTCAGGTATAATATTCTTTTTGATGAAGTATTAGTTCCTTTGATCATAGATTTTTCTCGGACCATCGCACCAGTAGAATATGCTGAGGCTATTTTAGTGTGTGATAATATTGCGTGCGATGGAAGTTTAATCTCCGATTTAGAAATGATTTTAAGAGCTATTACATTTCGATTGTCTTTAGAGCGATTTTTGCAGGGAATGACTATAGTAAATATGCTTGTGAATATCGAAATTTTAAACCCCTTTTAGATTACATCAGTCTTGGGTTATAAAATTACATCTGAATATTATTTTATCTATTAATTTACATAAAAAATGATGGCTCATAAAGTAGCCATCAATTTTTATGTAAATTAAAAGCATTGGTAAGATCTAATTCTTCTAAGTTCAATAAAACTACGAGTCCAACCTATTCTACTCCAACGGAATCCTACAAGTGATTGTCTACTTACAAACGTTGGAAAGAACCAAAAGCTATTACCACTAGTTAACCAAATATAAGTGTTGCGATTTATGCATCTTCTAATCCCCTGAGGGCCAACTTGCCATGCTGGGATTGGTGGAGTAAAACTTGGTGGTGCTAAAAACGGAACTGCTTCTCCCATTTGTGGAGTCATATATTCTACAGGAAAACCTTGTTGTTGTCTGTCCCAATATTCATATATATTATACGGATCATCAAATTGATTAAAATTTTCAAAATACACTAATATACCCCTTTCAATAATTTCATAATATTATATGTATTGCCCAAATATATGTTCCGCATTCAATAAAACAGGAAAATATATACAACCATATGAAATTGATATTAGTTAGTATTAAAGGAATTCTCATCGACACATAACTATGATTCGGATAGGTGTAGTTTGGGCTGGTATACTTCTAGTAGTGGCACCATATGTTACGATTAAATTATGATTTGCAGGATTACCAGTGAACACTTGTCCATTTTCCTGTATTATTTGTGTGTATAGAGAAATGTTTAATCTTAATGAGCCATCACTACTTAATAATTGTTCATTAAAATAATCTACTTTCACATTTGTGAGTTGACTAACTCTAGTTACAACAATTGCTCGATATTGTGGAGGGTAAATTAAAGGAACGGGGGCATTTGCATCATAATATCCGACTACCACATCGCCAATATTTATCATAAAATGATCAACAAAGTAGGTGTTTGGTGTCACAACAAAATTAACAACATTACCTTCATTATCTTGCATTGACATTAATTTATAACACCCATCTTCTTGTGGATTTCCTGTCCAAAATTCGTCAATCATCGTAATAACACCATAAAAAGATTTAAAATCAGTCATATAGTACTCCTTAATATTTATTTGTTCCATATATCATATTCACCTTTTAATCAATTTGTTAGTTTTTTTAATTAGGTTCAATAGCATTTTTAAGGGAGGAGCAATGTCATTATTTTTATTCATAGTAATCGCGTAATAATTTTATATCAAAATAGTTTACCATGAGTTAAATTCTAAATAATCGCTGATTATAGTCATGTTGATGTTTTAAATTTACCAAATATAGAAGAATTAATTTCATAGGGATTTCAAAAATAACCCTTCCAACGGAAAATTTAGTTAATAATTTAGAGTTGGTAGAAAGGTCATTTAATATAATAGATACGTAGATACTCAAACAATCACTCAGTTGGAATTTATTGTTTCACAATATGAGGAATAGGTCATTTTAACTCTTTTTTATGAAATGGATAATTCTATCACATTAACTATATTAATGATAATGAATAAATAATTTAAACCTAACATACAACTCAGTAGTCCTATTGAAGTACTAACTTAAAATTATTTTATATTTGATTTAGTAATTTCAATAAATCATTGTCATTGTGGAAAAGTTTAAGTATAATTAAGTTAGTGTTTACTATATTAATAAAAACGAAGGGGAAATTGTAATGAACAACGAATGTATGTATTGTACTAAAAATGAAAACTTACATAATATTATGATTGAAATATGTAAGTTAGAAAAGTCTACTCTTTATTTATTCAAAGAACAAAGTTATAAGGGAAGATGTCTAGTATCTTATGATGGTCATATAAATGAACTTTTTGAGTTAGACGATAAAGACCTTGAAGTATATATGAAAGATATTAAGAGATCAGCTAGCGCAATCCAAAAGACCTTCTCACCTCATAAGATAAACTATGGTGCATATTCAGATAAAATGCCACATCTACATTTTCATCTAGTACCTAAGTATAAAGATGGTTATTCATGGGGAGGAACTTTTGAAATGAATCCACAAAAAGTTTACTTAAGTGATGAAGAATACCTCAATTTAATTGTATCAATTAAACAAAACTTATAATAAGATATTAAGACGTTTATATGTTTTAAAAGAGTCTGTTCTAAACGTTTTTAATTGGAGAATAAATGTGATTGTTTCCTATGAGATTGAGAACATATAACTTAATAGAGTACTTGATCTGAGTTATGGAGTAAATGTTAAAGAAATCATGTTTATTCCAGTGGCGATTCAGCTTATTCATATAGAATAAATTGTTTATTTGATAGATCTTATTATCTTAAACTAAACGACATTGATAATAATCACAAAAATTATCCATTGAATATATGGATTTAATTGTGATGAAATAGTTCGTAAAAAAAGTATAAATTTAATAAAAAAAGGTAGGTGAAGATCGTTACAAAAAATCGGAAATATATTTTTTGTAGTTTTTTTGTAACGGAAAGTGTATGAATGTAATTGAAGTTAAAAATTTAATTAAAAAATACAAAAATTTTACTGCTGTCGATCATATTTCCCTAGAAGTAGAAGAAGGATGTATTTTTGGTATGTTAGGTCCCAATGGTGCTGGAAAAACAACCACAATAGAATGTATCATCGGACTTAAGAATAGAGATGGTGGCGAGGTCAATGTATTAGGAATTGATCCTAATGTTGATTATAAGAAATTATATAATCTAATCGGTGTACAATTACAAGAAACTTCATATCAAGATAAAATAAAAGTATATGAAATCTGTGAGTTGTTTACATCAATGTATGAAAATCCTGTTGACTACCATATTCTTTTAGATCGTTTTGGGTTACATGATAAAGCTAAAAGCTATTTATCACAATTATCAGGTGGTCAAAGACAAAAAATTGCGATTATTCTAGCTTTAATTTCTAATCCTAAACTTGTTTTTTTAGATGAGTTAACGACGGGTCTGGATCCTAAATCAAGAAGAGAAATGTGGGATTATATAAAGGAATTAAAAAATGAAGGTAGAACAGTTTTTATGACTACCCATTATATGGAAGAGGCAGCTTATTTGTGTGATAAAATATGTATTATTAATGATGGTAAAATTATCGCATTAGATACTGTAGATGGCGTCATTGATTTAGCTGATATCGATCAAGTTATCTCATTTGAAACTGAAGAAGATATTGTCCAATTAATCGAAAAAGAGATTAAAGGGATTAATAAAATTGAAAAAGAGAATAAAAAATTAAAAATATATTCAAAAAGAGAAGATTTACTAACAGACTTAGTAATCTTTCTAAAAGAGAAAAGTATCAAATATCGAAAAATAGATATTAATAGACCTGGATTAGAAGATGCATTTATTAAATTAACAGAAAAAACAAGGAAGGTGGAATAAAAATGAGAAGATTTTTAAAACTTGTCGCTATTGAATGGAAACTTACAAACAGAGAATTTATAACAATCTTCTTCACACTCATTTTCCCAATTTTGATGTTGTTATTATTTGGGACTATGTACGGTAACGAGGCGAGTGAGTTTATGGGAGGATACGGTTCAGTTGATGTATCAACTCCTGGATACATCAATATGATTATCGCTGTGACAGGAATCATGTCACTTCCCCTCACTTTGGCGCAATATCGTGAAAGAAAGATTCTAAAACGATTCATGGCAACCCCAACCAAACCCATAGAAATTCTATTATCACAATTTATTGTAAATATTTTATTGACTATTTTGGGGCTCGTTTTATTAATTGTCGTTGGTAAAATTGTGTTTGATCTACACTTCTTTGGTAACTTCTTTGAAGCTATTTTTACTTTTTTCATAATCTTATTAAGTATTTTCTCAATCGGATTACTTATTGCTGGCGTTTCGAAGAACGCGAAAATGGCTACTGCCATAGCTTATATTGTTTATTTTCCAATGTTGTTCTTATCAGGAGCAACAATGCCTCTGCAAATGATGCCACAAAGCATTGTTAATATTTCTAAGGCACTGCCAATGACCTATGGTGTTACTTTATTCAAAGGAATTTGGTTAGGCGATCATCTAATTGATTATCCATTAGAAATAATTATCTTGTTTAGCATTACTTTAGTTTTTGGTGGCTTAGCAGTCAAATTCTTTAAATGGGAATAGTTTAACCAATAAAATATAACTCAATACCAAGTCTTGTTTTTTCAATCATCGCATGTAATTTACTTTATATAGTAATAAGAGAAATTCAAGTTGGAAGACAAGAGCTTGGTTATTTTACTTTGATAATTACGACTAATGTTAATTTTAAATGGAAGCTTCAAGGATTGTTTAGAAATCTTTCGTGGCTCGAAAAGGACTTCAATGTTTATAAAGCTTACCATGAGTTAATGCAAGTTGAAGCAGAATTACCTAATACATAAAAGATTTTTATTTATAACTTAAAGGGTGACAGAACAGTAATATTTATATCCCATCGACTAGGGTTTGCAAAAAGAGCTAAACGAATTATTGTCTTTAAAGAGGGTAAAGTTATTGAAGATGGTCACATAACCACTTAATTAAGAGTGTAGTAGTGAATATGCGAAAATGTATGTTAAAAAAAACAGGGTATGAAAGTATAGATATAAACTAAAACAGAAAAGTATTTTACTACATTGAGGAGAATACTAATGAAAAAACAAAATGGTCTAAAAAAAATTCGGTTATCATTTTTAGCCTTTATGACTTTATTTATTTTGAATTTTGGTGTAGTACTAGATATCACAGTTACACAAAGAATGTGGTTGATCATGGATATATATGTATTTCTATTATCTATGTTCATTCTTATTAGAATTAAGCTACCCAGTAGAAAACAGATATTAATTTCACTTTTGTTTGGTGTTTTAGTATTTGTATCCTATTGGGGGCTATCTATTTTTTCTTCAATTAAAGGGTCTTTATTAACCATTTTGTGTTCACTAGCTGTTTTTAGTATATTTAACAGATACGATCATAATGTCTTGAAGTTGTTTAGAACAAAAATAGTTAGTTCAGTTTTATTAAGTATTTTTATCGGTCTATTTGTAGGCATTGTACTTGGAGTTATCAATTTTTACTTTATGAGCATCAGTGCGACCCCTAACCTAAGAATTAGTATAAAATTCTTTTTGATTTCACTCAGTCCAGCGATTTATGAAGAAATTACAATGCGAACGTTCATGTATGCTTATTGTCTCTACCTTTTAAACGGAGAGATAAACACAAAGATTGAAAGATTTGCCTGCTGGTTTATGATGATCATTCCGCATGTATTAATACATACACCAGATAGCTTTATCAACTTCGGATTGATTTCAGGTGTTATGACAGTACTTTTGTATGTTGTCTTATTTGGACTACCATTTGCTTTTTTACAAAAGAAGAGGGATATAGTTTCAGCTATGATTGCACATGGAGTGGTTGATGTCATTCGATTTTGTCTATTTGGATTACCTTTATAGAACTAAATTTAGAAAGAGTTATGTACGAAATGTTTAAAATAGGTAAAATAAATATAACTAATGAAAGGAAAAAGTCATGGAAGATAAAACATTCAAATCAATTGATGAATACATTTTACAATTTTCTCCTGAAGTTCAGGAAAAACTTAATACATTAAGAAACGTTATAAAAGAGTCAGCACCAGATGCTTATGAGAAGATCAGTTATCAAATGCCTACTTTTGATTTACATGGAAACCTAGTACATTTCGCAGCGTTTAAAAACCATATTGGATTTTACCCAGCTCCAAGTGGTATTGTAGCATTTAAAAATGAATTGACTGAATATAAAAGCGCAAAAGGGTCAGTGCAGTTTCCAATTGATAAACCTCTTCCTTATGATTTAATTAGGAAAATAGTTAAATTTAGAGTTGTTGAAAATATAAATCAAGCAAATGCTAAATTAAAAAAGAAGAAATAAAGAGTCGTTGAGATAAAAATGATTATATTTTTTAATATTCTTGATAAATTCCTTATTTTAGGGATATTATTTACAATAATTAGATTTTTTATGCTATGAATACACATAATATATATAGAGAAAATATTTAATTTAAGGTGGTGTATCTGTGAAAGTTAGATTAGGTTATGTCGCAATTGCGTTAGGCCTTCCAAAAGTAACATCCTCTAGTAATGTGACATATACATACTATCAAAAGTTAGCAACTGAAGAAAAAAAACTTGATAAACTTAAGCAAGTATCTTTATCTAATGTTGATGATTTAAAGAAGATACTTGATTATAATAATCAAAACAATATTCATTTTTATAGAATAACTTCAGCTCTAATTCCTCTAGCAACTCATCCAGATGTAAATTGGAATTATCGATCTATATTTGATGTAGAATTTAAACTTTTAGGCAATATAATAAGGAAAAATAATATGAGAGTTGATACTCATCCAGATCAATTCAACGTAATAAATAGTGTAGACGATATGGTAGTTGAAAATACAAAGAGAAATCTAATGTTCCACGCTAATCTATTTAAAGATATGAAATATTCTCTTGGTAAAATGGTACTTCATGTTGGAAGTTCAACAGGAGGAAAGGAAGAAGCTCTAAAGAGATTTGAAAATAACTTTAAAAGCTTTCCTGATGAAATAACATCTAAATTGATTTTAGAGAACGATGATAAAACATTCACCACTAAAGAAACACTAAATTTATGTAAAAAACTAGGCTTACCAATGGTATTAGATGTTCATCATCATATATGTAATAATAATGATGATAATTTAAATGATTTGTTATCTGATATTTTTGATACATGGAAGGATGAAGAACTTCCACCAAAATTTCATTTTTCAAGTCCTAAAGATAGTCCTAAAGATAGAAAACATGCAGACTTAATTAATGGAAATCACTTTGTAGAATTTATTGAAAGTTGTAAATTGATAAATAAAGATTTTGACATCATGATAGAAGCTAAAAATAAGGATCTTGCAATATTTGATCTTGTGAATTCAGTTAAGAATCTAAGGAAGGATTGGAAATGGATAGATTCTTCAACATTTGAACTTTAATATCAGTCAAGTTAAG
>JARDZP010000070.1 GCA_029240795.1 Haloplasmataceae bacterium
TCAATTGTAATCATGCATTTTAGTTTTATGCTACCTAATACTTTTACATTTATTGACTTAAGATTCTTAATCTTAATTTATGTTTTTTATAATGCAGGAATCATTCCTACCTTAGTTTCAGGATTGGGTATTATCTTATATTTATTTGGATTTAGTGACTTATCAGATTCAACCATAATTTCAATAGTAATTACCATAATGTATATTTTGACTTATTATATTATAAGTAAATTTAAGATAAAAAACTCAGTGAAAATATCATTATATTATATAGTTTCTATCTTAATTTTTAGTATTTCTTTATCTTTACAAATTCATTTTACAAGTACCTTTATAAAACTTGTATTTGTTTATTTTTTTGTTTCATTAATCACTTATATTATCATATTTTATTTAATTATACATATTGAATCCTATAACAATCTGTTTCGGAAATATAAAGAAGAGTCAAAAAAGGATTTTTTGACAGGTTTATATAATACCAGACAATATGATTTGTTACTTAATTCAATTAGTAAAAATGTTTTTCAAAATAACGATGAACTTGCTTATATAATAATCGATATTGACTTCTTTAAAAGAGTGAATGATACATATGGTCATGATATTGGTGATAAGGTCCTGATTCAATTAGCTGAAGTATTAAAAATAAACTGTAAAAGTACTGAGATCCTATCGAGAATTGGTGGAGAAGAATTTTGTATTTTATCTTTAGGAAGTAATTTAGACTGTACAATAAAACTAGCAGAAGCTTTAAGAGATAGTGTGGAAAAATATCGTTTTTTTATTTCAAATGATGAATTTATCTTTTTAACGATATCAATCGGTTTATCAGTTTATCCTACAATAACCAATGATATTAATAAATTAAAAAGTTTAGCCGATGCAGCACTTTATGTTTCAAAACATAATGGAAGAAATAGAGTGAGTTATTAGAATTAATAATATTTCTAATTGAGAAATATTGACAACATCAGTAAATTTTTATATAATTTTTTTAAATAATTTAAAATAAACTTTGGAGGAATTATGAAAAGCCAATTTGGTTGGAATGGTTTTTTTGAAAAAACATTTAAAAATAGTTATAATGATGATTTTTTACCTGGACGTATAATTACTGATATGGGTAACAGTTACAAACTAATCACACAAAATGGTGTAAATACGATTGATAAATCAACTGTAAATCTAACTCCTGTAGTAGGAGATTTTGTTATTCTTAAGAAAAATAATCAAAAATTAATTCTAAATGTGCTGCCAAGAATATCTAACTATAAGAGTGTTGATGGAGAAGTATTAGTTGCTAACTTTGATACGATTTTTATAGTAAATGCTTTAACTAATTTAGATGTTAAGAAGATAGAGAAAAGTGTACTTCAAGCATGGGAAAGTGGTGCTGTTCCTGTGGTTGTTTTAACTAAAACAGATTTATGTGATGATTTCCATAATAAAGTTGCTGAAGTTAAATTAGCAGCTCCTGGAGTTGATGTTTTTCCAGTTAGTTCGATTACTATGGAAGGTATGAGTGAATTATACAAATATCTTAAAGAAAATAAAACAATCGCTATTTTAGGTTCAACGGGTGAAGGCAAATCAACTTTAATCAATAAATTAATTGAAAATGGTAATATGACAGTTCATGATAGTGAATTATATTTACTTCCAAATGGTAGTCTGGTAATAGACATAGATGAAGAAAGAGAAAATGTAACAAATTATCAAAAAAATGATACATATAACGATATTGATGATATAGTACACAAATGTCGTTTTAATAATTGTTCTCACACTAAAGAACCTGGTTGTGCTGTTATTAAGGCTATTGAAGAAGGCACAATAGATGAATTAAGATTCAATAAATATCTTAAATTACAAAAACAAGAAAGTGAAATTTCGTTAGATGAAACAAGTCACTTTGATTATAATAAAAAAAGAAATAAAGAATTATATAATAAAGGAAGAAAAAAAGAACAATGGTAATTGGTATGATTCCCTTATAGTAGACAGTACAAAAAAATAAATTGTACTAATACAGAAGGGAATCATTTTTTGTAATACCAATTTTTATTTAGTTTCTTTTATTGATATATTACACCTTTAATATCAAAAATCATATAAACATCATTTATATGCTTAACTCTTTTTATATCATATTCATTTTTAAAGATAAAATCGAATTTATTTCGAAAAAAGAATCCATGTTTATGTTTATATTGAACAATGACATATATATCATCATTTAACTCTTTTAACATCTCCCATACATCAGGAGCATCTAAATTATAATAAAAAACATTATTTATATAAGTTTTAAAACCTAAATTAATTTTAGTAGTTATAACAAAATTCTCATTGAAAATAACTTTAAGAACATTATTTTCTATTTTGCTATTTTTTAAAAATAATAACTCACTTTTTAGATCTTCAAAAGTATCAAATCTTAAATGACTTTTGACTAAGTTTTCGTAATTATTTGTTTTAAAATTTTTTAACATAGTCATATCCCCCTTATTTCATCAAGATTAGGATTATTTATTATTTTACTATTGTTACAATCTAAAATTTTATTTATGGTCATCGTTATGCCACCTCATTTAAGTTTGTAATGATTTATTACAAAAATAGATATAATATTTTGTCTATTGATTATTATACCCTATTATAGATAACTTAGATATATAAACAAAAGAGTAAGATTACATTAATCTAAAATAATCTTATTTTTCAACTTGAAAACGGAACGTTATGTGGTAATCATCGTTCTATTTTCATAGTTCACAAAAGCAAACAATTTGACATATTTATAATTGTTGTGTAAATTTACTTTAAATAAATAAAAGGAGAAAAGCTATGAATTTGTATGAGATTAGTGTTCAAGATATTCATGAAAAGGAAGTGCTGTTAGAGAATTATAAAAATAAAGTATTATTAATTGTAAATACTGCTTCATTTTGTGGATATACTCCACAATATAAAGAATTAGAAAGTTTATATCAAGAATTAGGTCATGATCAGTTTGAAATACTTGCTTTTCCATGTAATCAATTTGGACACCAGGAACCAGGTACAAATCATGAAATTATGGAGTTTTGTACATTAAAATATAACGTAACATTCCCTGTTTTTTCTAAGATTGATGTTAATGGAAATGATACTCATCCACTTTATAAATATTTAAAAGAAAGCAAATTAGGTTTATTTAATGAAGCAATCAAGTGGAACTTTACAAAATTTTTGGTTGATAAAAATGGTAATGTAATTGATCGATTTGCTTCAAGCGTTTCACCACTATCGCTTAAAGACCAAATTACTAATTTAATGGAATAAACTCAGTTTTACTGAGTTTATTCCATTATTTTATAAATATTTTGTTATTACATCGATATTCATTTCTTGAAGTTTTAAAAAAGTTAAAATTTTAGCTAAATCATAATATGTTTTTCCATATTCTTCAAAAAATAAAATTACATATTTCATATCTTTAAAATTATATAATATGCTCCAAGTACAAAGTGCTAAATCCTCATATCGATCGCCAATACCGGCTGCACCCAAATCAATAATACCAGTAAGTTCATGATGATTGATTATAAAGTTGGGTAAACAGGCATCACCATGAACAAAAACAAGGTCATTAAATTCATAATTTGTGTTTGATTTTAATTCACTTATTATAGAGCAATTTTTTATAATTAGTGAGTGAAGTAATTTTAACGATTTTGCGATGATCTTAATAGCTTCTGTTATATCATTTTGGAGGAAGCCAGGTAATCCTTCTAATTCATATGTCAATAAATAGGGATATTCGTAATAAAACAAGTCAGCTACTTTGAATTTGTCTTTTAGAAAAAGTATGACATCATATTCATGGTTTACACCAAAATTATTGTCGTTAGTATCCACTTTTAAATAACCATTACGATTTTCAGTTATGTTATTAATTTTATATACTTCTGATGACGATGCACCAATCGTATTTCTTTCGATCATTTTATTCTCAATGAATTGGTTAATTGTTTGGGATTTAAACATTTTATCACCTCAATTTATCTTAACATAATGAATATTATATGTAAATAATTGATATTTTTGGATTTTTTTGGATTATTATTTGACAAATCGACTATGATAGTAATAAAATAATAGTATCAAAATGATAATAAGGAGGATTTATGAACGAGATCACAGAAGCTGAATTTTTGAAAAGTTATGATGTCACTAAATATGAAAGGCCATCTGTAACTTGTGATATGGTCATTTTTACAGTCATTAATGAAGAAGAGGCAAATTATCGGAAACTTCCAAAAAAAGTTTTGAGGGTATTATTAATTAATCGCAAGGCACATCCCTATAAAGGAAAATGGGCATTACCAGGTGGCTTTGTGAATATGGATGAAAGCTTAGACGAAGCAGCAAAACGGGAATTAAAAGAAGAAACAAATATTGAAAACATTTATATGGAACAATTATATACATATGGTGATGTATATCGTGATCCCCGTACTCGGGTAATTAGTTGTTCATATATGTCACTAATTGATAGTACGTTATTTGATGTCAAAGCAGGTGATGATGCGAAAGATGCCCAGTGGTTTGATGTAAGTGATAAATTATTTGAACAACAAAAATCTATTACGAATGATGGGTATATTTTAACTAAATTATATAAACTAATTCTAAAAGGCAATGAAAGTGAATTAAACGCAGTAATAAAGGTTACCATTATCGCGAAAGGTAAAAATATCGCGATTAATCGGGAAGTATTAGAATCAAATGGAATTGCGTTTGATCATGCTTTAATTATTCACTATGGTCTTGAAAGATTAAGAACTAAAATTGAATATACTGATATCGCATTTAGTTTGATGCCTGAAAAATTTACTTTAACAGAATTTCAACAAGTTTATGAAGTCATTTTAGATACAGAATTGCTTAAAGCTAATTTTCGTAGAAAAATTAGTGAAATGGTTATTGAAACTAATCAATATAAAGCTGATGCTGGTCATAGACCATCTAAACTTTATCGTTTTAACCCTAATTGGGAAGAGATTGAAAGGTGAGATTAATTGAAAAACCGATTTATGTTTAATCAAGAAAGTGGAGCTATTTTGGAAAAAATCTATGATTTTATAAGTAAAAAACCAAGTATTAATTTAAAAAGCTTAGAACCCAATAAAACAGCATTAATCATTATAGATATGATTAATGGTTTTTGTAACGTAGGAGCATTAAAAAGTAATCGTGTTAATGCTTTGATTCCAGAAATTGTGAAATTATCAGTTAAATGTGAAGAGTCAAAAATTCAAAAAATAGCATTTGCTGATAGTCATTCACTCATTTCCCCAGAGTTTACGAGTTTCCCAGAACATTGTCTTGAAAATAGTAATGAATCTGAAGTAGTAAATGATATAAAAACAATTGGTGGATATAAACTTATAAAGAAAAACTCAACAAATGGTTTTTTAGAACCAGATTTTCAAGAATGGTTAAGAAATAATAAGGACATCAATACCTTTATTGTTGTTGGTGATTGTACAGATATTTGCATTAATCAATTTGCGGTAACACTTAAGACACATTACAATCGTATCAATGAAAAGAGCCGCATAATAGTACCCATAAATAGTGTAGATACATATGATTTAGAAATACATAATGGTAACTTACTACATGTTTTAGGATTATACCAAATGTCAATGAATGATATTGAGGTAGTTAAAGAAATTATTTTTTAAAGGAGACTTTATGGATTACAAAAGAAATTTAACATTACTAACAGATTTTTATGAAATAACGATGGCTAATGGTTATTTCACTAATAATTTTAAGGATAAAATTGCTTATTTTGATATGTTTTATCGCAAGAATCCTGATAATGCTGGATTTGCGATTATGGCTGGAATTGAGCAAGTCATAGAATATATCCAAAACTTAAAATTTGAAAAAGATGATATTGAATATTTAAGAAGTAAAAAACTCTTTAATGAGGAGTTTTTAGCATACTTAGGAAGTTTTAAGTTTACTTGCGATATTTGGGCAGTGGAAGAAGGAACACCGATATTTCCTGGTGAACCCATTTTATCAGTAAGAGGTCCTGTCATTGAAGCTCAATTTATTGAAACATCGATTTTATTAACAATTAATCATCAAAGTTTAATAGCAACTAAAGCAAATCGTATTGTACGAGCAGCAAAAGGTAATACAGTAATGGAATTTGGTGCTAGACGTGCACAAGGTTATGATGGAGCTTTTTATGGTGCAAGAGCTGCATTTATTGGGGGATGTATGGGAACATCTTGTACATTAACCGATAAGATTTATGGCGTACCTGCAATGGGTACGATGGCACACAGTTGGATTCAAATGTTTGATTCAGAATTAGAGTCTTTTAAGGCTTATGCATCAACTTACCCACATAGTTGCACACTTTTAGTTGATACTTATAATGTGTTAAAACAAGGTGTCCCTAATGCGATTAAAACATTTGATGAAGTACTAAAACCACTAGGAGCTAGACCTGCAGGAATCAGGATTGATAGTGGTGATATTACTTATCTATCTAAAGCAGCTCGAATTATGCTTGATGATGCTGGATATAGTGATTGTAAAATTGTTGCTTCAAATTCATTAGATGAATATTTAATTAGTGATTTAATGGCACAAGGAGCTAAAATCGACTCATTTGGTGTAGGTGAGAGACTCATAACCGCAAGGTCAGAACCCATTTTTGGAGGTGTTTATAAATTAGTTGCGATTGAAAGTAACAACGTAATTACGCCAAAAATAAAATTAAGTGAAAATGTTGCGAAAATAACTAATCCAGGATTCAAGCAACTATATCGTTTATTTGATCGAGATACTAATAAAGCAATTGCGGATGTGGTTACATTACATGAAGAAGAAATTAATGAAAATGAACCCTATGAAATATTTGATCCTGAATACACTTGGAAAAGAAAAACAATTGAGAACTTTTATGCGAAAAAGTTATTAGTTAAAATATTTGATAAAGGAAAATGTGTATATATTTCACCAAATATCAATAAAATAAAACAGTACTGTGAAGTACAAATAAAAACTCTTTGGGAAGAAATTTTAAGATTTGAAAATCCACATAAATATTATGTAGATTTATCATACAAACTTTGGGAGTTAAAAAGGGAATTAATCGAAACACATCGTAAATAATAATAGTAGGTGTATTTATATGAAAATAAGAGTACCAGAGTTTGCATTAGTAATATTAATCGGTCTAAACAATAATTTTAAAAAACATTTTGCGAATAAGCATTTTAAACAAAATGAGATTGTATCCCCTGAACTAAGTCGTTCTTTGATTACTGATGAAAATCAAGTAACGAAACAAGAATTTGAATTATTGTATATGATTATTGAAAAGAGATTAGAATTAAAACAATTGACTGTAGTGAATGCAGCTAATGTAAATGAAAAAATCCGAAAAGAGTTTATTGAAATAGGTAAAAAAAATCATGCTTTTATATTAGGAGTAGTATTTGATTTACCAACTGATAATCATTTTCAATATTCTTTAGAAAATTTAAGAGAAGAAGGTTTTAATTTTGTCTCATTACTTGATACAGAAGATCGAGTAAATTTTGTTGAAATTCAAAAGGAGAAATTAAAATGTGATTTAAGAAATGATTGTGGTCCTTTTGATATTATAGGGGATATTCACGGTTGTTTTGATGAATTATATATTCTTTTAGAAAAACTAGGTTATAATATTACTTATAATAGAGGATATTATAATGTAATACCACCTGTTGGTAGAAAAGTAATCTTTTTAGGCGATTTAGTTGACCGTGGTCCTAAAATAGAAGAGGTACTAAAAATCGCAATGGATATGGTCTATTCAGGTGTGGCTTTATGTGTCTCTGGTAATCACGATAATAAATTGCTTAGAAAATTAAAAGGTAACAATGTTCAAGTAAAGCATGGACTTGAACAATCTGTTGATCAATTAAAAGGTTTATCTAAAGACTTTATCAATGAAGTAACGAACTTTCTTCAAAGTTTAGAGAGCCATTTTGTTTTAGATAATGGTAATTTGGTTGTAGCCCACGCAGGAATGAAAGAAGAATATCAAGGTCGACTGTCAAAAAGCGTGAGAGATTTTGCTTTATATGGTGAAACGACAGGAGAGATTGATGATAATGGCTTGCCTGTTCGATACTTATGGGCAAATGATTATCAAGGTAAAGCAAAAGTGCTCTATGGACATACACCTTATCTAGAAGTATTAGAACTTAATAATACTATTAATATCGATACGGGTTGTGTCTTTGGAAATAAATTAACTGCTTATCGTTATCCAGAAGGTGAATTTGTTTCTGTAAATGCCAAGGAAACATACTCCAATCCGTCAAGACCAATGAAATAACTAAATAAAATAAGAGGTGTTTAAGATGAATGTACTAGATGCGATTTATACTCGAAGAAGTATAAGAAGTTTTACAGGAAAAGTAATTAGTGATGAAGAATTACTAAGTTTATTAAATGCTGGATTTGCAGCGCCATCGGCTAACAATCATCAACCATGGGAATTTATCGTGGTTAAAGATCAAGATAAAATCAATGAGATTGTTAATATTCATCCTTATTCTAACTATCTTCCTACTGCAGGTTGTGGAATAATTGTTTGTGGTAATAAAGACTCCAATTCTAATTTGGGATTATTAGTACAAGATTGTTCGGCTGCTGTAGAGAATATTTTATTAGCAGCGCATGGGATTAAATTAGGAGCAGTTTGGTGCAGTATCTATCCAAATGAAAAAATCTCAAATGGGATAGTAAGTATTTTTAACTTACCAGAACATGTAATACCTATCGCATTGGTAGTAGTAGGTGACAAGGCAGAAGATAAAGAACCTGAACATCGTTACGATGAACGTAAGGTTCATTATAATCAGTGGTAATAACAATATAGGTAAAAATCATATAAATCAAGCCTATTAAACAAGAAGCACAGTTCTAATATTTAGAACTGTGCTTCTTGAATTTAATTAGTATTCTTTTAATTTTAAATATAAATAGGGAAGGTTTTATTACAAAAAACAAAAGAGTATAATTTTAGCAGATTTCTTTTAATATGTTATATATGCAATTTTCTTGTGTGAGAGGTCAGTAGTAATACCGCCCCTTAATTGATTATTCTGAAAGTAATCCATCTTTTCTCATAGTTTCGACAAAGGCGTTGACAACATCCTTGTCATACCATTTATTTGTATATCGAACAATATCATTAACTGCTTCTTGAATTGTAAACGCCTTGCGATAAGGTCGTTCTGAAATCATTGCATCATATGCATCTGCCACACCAATAATTTTAGCTTCAAGGGAAATTTGATTACCTGTTAGTCCTCTCGGATAACCTGAACCATCAACCCGTTCATGATGCTGAAGTACGATACCACTAACATCTACATATTTTATTTTTTTAACATATTTAGCACTATTGATTGGGTGCATTTTAACATCACGAAATTCTTCTGGTGTTAACTTATCTGGTTTTAATAAGATGTCATCGTTAATATTAATTTTTCCTAAATCATGAAATATGGCAGCTACAGCTAATCTTGTAATTCGATCTCTGTCAAGATGCATTTCCTTCGCAATCTTAATCGCCATATTTTCTACTCTTTTACAATGTTCATAAGTATATTGGTCTTTTTTGTCTATTTCCTCGTTCATTTTTTGTAACTCTAATGTTTCACCTAAATAATGAAACATTGGTTGTGATGTAACAAAAAATAACTTAGCTTTTGAAATAGCTTTAAAAGTAAGAATCTTAGTAATTTTTTTAAGATAAAAATAGTCACCTTGATTTAACATGATCGTTTCATCATTATCTGATAAGTATTCTAATTGTCCATCGATTAAGTAAAAAAATTCAAATAATGCGGATTCATCTTCGTTGGGATAAATATCAAATAAGGCTTGGTCACCTAATTCTTGTATCATGATTTCAAAGCCACCGTCGGATGCTAATAATTTTAGCTCAGATTGTAATAACTTAATTTGATCTAATGCATTACCTTCAGCATAAATTTTAAATCCATTTTCCTTCATAAACTCATCTCCCATTTCGATTTATTATAATATAATTATACATATAATTACATAAATCTACAATAAAATATTTAATTATTATTGAAATATTTCTATAATATTAGCAATGAAGTTAATTATAGACGAAGTAAGAAACGGATTATCCTTCAAAAAGGAATTTTAAAGTAAGAAAACGATTGTTAGAATCTATTAAAACTTGATTTACAATAATTTAACTTATGATACATAATACAAAAGCTGCAACTTTCTATTTATAAAAATCATGATTGAACTACTTTTAACGCACAGATTAGAAGAAAAAATATAGCAAAAAACAGGGTCTATCGTACGATAAAAAATGACTTTCATTTTCTGAAAGTCATTTTTTTCACTTGGCATCTATTTATGCGATTTATCTAATAAAATTTGTTTAATTGTTTGATTATAATTAATAATATATGCTTTACGATACGTCCATTGATAAACTCTTGCTTCATATGTTGAAAAGTAAAACTCGAAGTATTTATGAACTGAAAAGTATGAAACGGAACAATCATTTAGGTCAATTAAAATTGGAATAATAATCGTATTACCGACTATATCATAATTTTTTTTAAAATCATTTTTTAAACTATCAGCTTCTTGAATTACAAAATAATATAGTATGTTGATGTAAACATTATGTTTTGTATCAATACATTGATATAATTTAGGATAAAGTTTTTTATATTGATTCAAAACTAAATGGATATTATTTTTCACTTCTGAGAAATTTGTATAGTTCCTATTATCAAAATAGATGCATTCCTTTGTCGTATAATGAAATAAATCTAGTGAAAATTGAAATTTCTTAAAATAAATATCTCTTTCATACAACTTATTAAAAAATTTATCAGATTTATCTATTAAAAATTTTTCTTCCTTTAATTTTTGTTTTATGATTAATATAAATTCATCTAAATTTGAAAAATTCATTTTTAACGATTTACAATTTACTGCCTTATGTTGAGCTAGATATTGTTTTTCGTTTTTAGTAAAAAATATTTTAAAGTTTAGTTGAGCAAAACTTAACTTTAAAATAAAAATTAACATAATTAAAACAAAAAAGTATGATTTTAAATCAAAAGAAGAAACTTTATATAATAAAAAATAAATCCCAATAAAAACACTAGTAACCAAACATAATCTTATTATAAATTTTAAATATATATTTTTACTCATATTTCTTCACCCCTCTCTAAAACTTATTTTATTATAACATTTTTACCAATTAAAAGGGGCTGTCCAATTTCAATAATTCAAAATTTAGAATATATTCATAAGAAAAGAGTGAATTGAGTGATTGAATTATTGGCAGAAGAAATAGCGAGACTTAATAACCTCGCTATTTTCATAGATAATTTAAATTAGAAAAGC
>JARDZP010000071.1 GCA_029240795.1 Haloplasmataceae bacterium
CAAACCTTTTTTAAAAATTTCATTAATGGTAGATTTAACAAAAAATGATTATGAAATATTTGTTAAAGATCACGTTGATTTACAACAAAAACGAGTTCCAAATATCGAAATTTTAATCCACAAAGATGAAAAAGATTATATAGAATTTACAAATAGACTAGGAAAAATAACAGAACTGAATCAAGTGAAACAAGAAAAATTACAATTTGAATCGGATAGTAAAAGTAAAGATGCTAAAAAAATATCCGTTTATGATGAGGAAAGTAAAATCATTAAAGATTTTCAAATTAAAATAAGCACATTAAATATTGATGTGTATATGCATAATATTCACAAATATAAAATGCTTGTATTTAAATTGACAAATGTGGGTAATCATATAGCTGATCAAATAAAATTTTATAGTAAATATGTAACTGAAACCAGTAAACAAGAATGTATTATGTGTGGTGAAGAAGTTGATCAATTCTCTAATTTAAAAAAAGATGAAGAAATTTATGTTAGAATAATCTTTATGGCAGAAAAAATCAAAGAAAACTTAAAATTTACAATAAAATATAATGACATTTTAGGAAATTTATATAGTCATGACTTTGAAATTCCTAATATATATTTTAGTCATATTATTTCTGATCAACCCATCTTAGAAAAGTTATATAAAAAAAAGTAATAAATTTTAATTAAAATAGTTTTTAAAGTACTTTAATAAATCTAGTAACTTTTACCTAAAGAATAAATTCAGTTGAAATATATATGTAGTTAAAAAATGCTTCGTAAAAATTCGAAGCATTTTTTATTTAAATTAGGAATTTACATATAATAAGATTGATACAAAAATTGACAAATTTTTTAATTTCCAGAAATTTCCTATTGACACCGTTTTCAATTGAAGTTAAAATATAAATGTAAGGTGATAAAACGTTTTACCAAAGTTGTAGGAGGTAGAATATGAAAATAGTAGATAATGGATTAACAGCAAAAATCTTTACGGAACTTAGAAAATCTGGACCATTTATGCCTTATGATGAAGCTGATATTAATATAGCGTTACAAAATACACTTTATAGTGTTGTAATATATGATGAGGATAAACCAATAGGTGCAGCAAGACTAGTTGGCGATAATCGGATTGCTTTCTTTATAAAAGATGTTGTAGTTTTACCAGATTATCAAGGAAAAAGAATTGGTGATACTTTAATGAAACAAATATTCAAATACATAGATCAACATGCTTGTGAAAAAGCTTATGTTGGATTAATGAGCACTCCTCATAAGGAAGGCTTCTATGAACGATATGGATTTATCAAAAGACCAAATGAAGATTTTGGAGCAGGTATGGTTATGTATTACAAAGGAGGTAATAATAAGTGAAAAAAATCGTTGTATTTGGCAGTATTAATACTGACTTAGTTATTTCCACAAGTCGTATTCCTGAAAATGGTGAAACATTAAAAGGTAATAATTTTTTTACTAACCATGGTGGAAAAGGGGCTAACCAAGCAGTTGCTGCTGTGCGTCTTGGTGGTAATGTTTCTATGATCGGTTGTCTGGGAAATGATAATTTTGGACAAAACGCTATAGAAGCACTTAATCATTATGGAGTTAACACAAAAGCCATAGAAATGATTGACAAAGTACCATCAGGAATTGCGATCATCATAAAAATAGATGGAGATAATCGGATTATATTAGATAGTGGTGCTAATAAGTACTTAAAAGTAGACCACTTACAATCCTATTTAGATCAAGAGATTAATCAAGGAGCTATTTTTATTACTCAATTAGAAAATGATATAAATGAGACGATTAAAGCTTTAGCATTAGCAAAAGAAAAGCAAATGATTACGATATTTAATCCAGCTCCAGCAGTTAAACTTGAAAGCAGTGTTTATAAAAGTGTTGATATTCTGGTTGTAAATCAAAGTGAAGCACAAATCCTTTCAGGAATATATCCAGTTAATCGTGATGATTGTGAAAAAGCTTTTCGAATCTTTAATTCATTAGGAGTAAAAACATTAGTTATCACATTAGGTAAAACGGGTAGTATCGTTATCAGTAAGGAATCAGTCAAACAAATAGAAGGATTAATTGTACAAGCAGTTGATACAACTGGAGCAGGAGATGCTTATATCGGTGCTTTAGCTTATGGGATTGCGAATGATTTATCAATTTCTGAAAGCGCAGAACTCGCTAATAAGGTATCAGCACTGGCTGTTATGAAAGAAGGAGCACAAAGCGCAATGCCAACAATAAAAGAAGTTAATGAAAAATTTAATATAGGAGGAATAAAATGAGTAAAAAAAGACCAATAATAATTGACACAGATCCAGGTATAGATGACGCAGTTGCGATTGCGATTGCTTTATTTAGTGAAGAATTAGATGTAAAGCTTTTTACAACAGTAGCTGGAAATGTAAACTTAGAAAAGGTAACAGGAAATATGCTTAAATTATTAAAATTTTGGGATAAATCGATTCCTGTAGCAAAAGGTGCAAACGATCCTCTTATTCGACCGGCCATTGACGCTAGTGATATTCATGGAAGTAGCGGAATGGATGGATATGATTTTGAGGAAGGTGATACTTCAATTGTATTAAGTGATCATGCGGTTAATGCAATGTATAAAACACTCATGAATAGTGAAGAAAAAATTACAATTGTGCCAATCGGACCTTTAACTAATATTGCTTTACTACTTAAAGTATATCCTGAAGTAAAAGCCAAAATTGCGGAAATTGTCCTAATGGGTGGTTCAACTTCGCGAGGTAATAAAGGCGTTATGTCTGAATTCAATATAGCGGTAGACCCAGAAGCTGCAAAAATCGTCTTTTCAAGTGGAGTACCTATCGTCATGGCAGGACTTGATGTAGGCTGGAAAGCATTAGTATTCCCTGAAGATAGTGCTAAAATAAAAACCTTTAATAAAACAGGTGAAATGATTTATTCCTTATTCCAAAAATATCGTAGTGGTGGATTAAAAAATGGTTTAAGAATGTACGATAGTTGCGCTATCGCATACCTCTTAAAACCAGAAATGTATCAAGTCGTCGAATCATTTGTTGACGTTGAACTTGCAGGTAGCTTAACAGCTGGGACAACCGTTGTAGATTTAAAAGGTTATTTAAAACAACCAGCAAATGCGTTAGTCTGTGTGGATATCAATCCAGAAATGTTTAAAGATTGGTTATTAGAATCACTTAAAAAGTGTCAATAATAAAAGGGAGGAATTAAAAAATGGAAAATTTAATCATGTATGTGGCAGCGATTATCGCTGTAGGGTTAGTCGTTTATATGCTTATTAAAAAAGCTGACATTAAAATTACACTATTTGGAGTAGGATTAGCACTTCTATATGTAGCAATCCTAATGGGTAATACGGTTGGAAAAACAGGTGTTGCTTTACTTGATCCTTTCCAAGTGGTCGTTGATCAATTTAAATCAACTTTACCAGCAGCGGGATTAATCATCTTAATCTTAGGTGGTTATTCAAGTTATATGAGTTCAATTGGTGCAAATGATGTAACTGTTCATGTATTAACAAAACCTTTAAAAGGAATTAAATCAGCTTATATCTTAGTCCCAATTGTCTTCTTACTAGGTAATCTATTATCATTAGTTATTCCTAGTGCATCTAACTTAGCAATTATCTTACTTGCAACATTATATCCAGTATTAAGAAAATCAGGAATGTCAACATTAACAGCAGCAGCAGTTATTGCGACTACTGCAACTGTAATGCCAACACCGCTTGGTGGAGATAACGTCGCAATTGCTTTAGAACTTGCTAAATATCCTGAATTTTTAGGGTTAACAGCAACTGAATATGTATTTAGCTATCATGCTATAGTATCTATTCCAACTCTATTCGTAATGGCTATTGTTCATTATTTCTGGCAAAAATTCTATGATAAAAAACAAATTGCTAATGGAACAATCAGAGAGGAAGAAATTACTGTAGACTCAAGTAAAGCTATTCATGTTACTGGTGGCGCACTATATAAGACAGTTTATGGTATATTACCAGTATTCCCAATCGTTTTATTACTTGTGTTTTATTTCTTAGGAATGTTTACTGACATCAAAGTGAATTTAACAGTAGAATTAGCTTGTTTAATCAGTTTCGTAATTGCGATTGCTTGTGAACTAATCAGAAAAAGAAATGGTAAAAAAGTATTCGAAGGAACAGAAGCATTCTTTAAAGGAATGGCAGGAGCATTTGGAATTGTAATTTTATTAGTTTCTGCATCTGTATTCGTTTCAGGATTAAAAAATATCGGATTAATTAGTACATTACAAACAGCAATGCAAACTAGTTCAACTTCCGGATTTGTTTTACCATTAGTGTTAGTATTATTTACTGCTTTAATAGTAATCTTAAGTGGTAGCGGTACAGCTCTATTCTATGCTATGGTACCTTTAATGTATGGTTTAGCACAAGCAGCAGGAATTAGTGCTCTTGCAGTTACAGTTCCTATGGGACTAGCAGGTAACCTATTACGTGCAGTATCTCCGGTATCAGCAGTTGTAGTCATTGTTGCTGGAGCAACAAAACAAAATCCAATGGAAATTGTTAAACGTACTGCGATTCCAATGATCGTGGGTGTCATCTTCATGTTCATCCTATCAATGGTTGTGTTCTTATAAATTGTAAAAAAATTAACTGCATCTATACGATGCAGTTTTTTTTATCTATTTATTATTGACAAATTGATATTAACATATATTATTAAATTATAAATAATCGATAGGTGATATTATGAAAGTAACAATAAAAGACATAGCCAGAGAATCGGGTGTGTCGATATCAACTGTATCTTTGGTTTTAAATAATAAACCATCACGTGTGTCTCAAGTTACAAAAGATAAAATAATCGAAGTTGTGCATAAATTAAATTACACACCTAATTTAGCTGCACGAAGTTTAGTAACGCGAGCAACAAAAACAATCGGTCTTATTATTCCAGATATAGAAAACGCCTTTTTCTCAAGTTTATCAAAAGCAGTAGAAGACTATTCTCGAACATTGGGTTACATGGTGTTATTAATGAATTCAAATGATTTGCATGAGATGAGTATTGAATTAATAAACCTTTTATTCAATCGAGGAATTGATGGACTTTTAGTTGTTTCTGCTAATGAATCGTATCAACTTGATAAACAAAAGGAAATAAAAGAACTTTTGACATCAATAAATATTCCAATAGTCATGATCGACCGTGTATTTGATGCATTTAGTATTGACAAAGTTTATTTTAATAACCAATTAGGTGGTTATTTAGCTACTAAACATCTTATAAACAATGGTCATAAAAGGATTGCTTGTATTACTGGTCCAAAAGGGACAAAAAGTTCGGAAGAGCGTTTAAGTGGATTTTATAAAGCGATGGAGGAAAGTCATCTACAAGTAGATGAATTATTAATAGTAGAAGGTAATTATCATTTTGAAAGTGGCGCTATAAAAATGAGTCAACTTTTAGATCAAGATTTTACTGCCATTTTTGCTTTTAATGATTTAATGGCTTTTGGTGCCATTCGTTCATTAAATGATGCTTTTAAAAAAATCCCCGAAGATTACTCAATTGTCGGATATGACCATTTTGCTTTGGCTGACCTACTTAATTCTCGGTTAGATTCAATTGAACAAGATAGTAAAAAATTAGGTTATTCAGCTTGCCAAATCTTATATTCAAAAATGATAGAAAAACAAGTTGGAATTAAAGAAATATGTTTAGACCCGGTGTTAACAATTAATGGTAGTGTGAAGAGAATTAACGAGTAATAGATTGTTAGTTATAGATATAACCCGAGTTTTGCGGTTAATTGTTGTGAAATATATAAGGAAACTTGATAAGCAATTTCAATTTCATTATAAAGAATATCTCTTTTAGTTATAAGATATTTCTGATTTATTAACCTTAATCAAATCTAAATCATAACCTTACGCCATTATACTTGTAGTTATGATAAAATGAAAAAGGGCCACATTGGCCCTTTAGTTTATGATGTTTTTTATTCTACTATGGTTACTTTATTATTTTTAACTTCTAATGTGACGTTATGAAGAATATTATCTAGTTCAACAATTTCAAGTGTGTATGTTCCTTCAGCTTTGACTTCAAACATGGAATTACATTTTAAAGTATTATTTGATTGTAGATTAGCATTTTGTATGGCTAAATCACATGATTGTAAAGCTGGATTTTCATCATTTTTGGTTAATTCTACAATTGCTTGTCCATCAGGATCTTTTAACGAAACTTCATATATTGGTAACAGATCATCATAATCAATTTCTACGTCTACACTAACAAATAATCTTTCATCGATAAATTCAGAAACTAAACGATAATTAGATAATTTTATAGGTGATTTTTGGTCATTATTTGTTAATGGAGCTGATGTAGTTGATTGAGTACCATTTGTAGTACCATTTGTATCATTTGTATCGTCATCCATATCACAAGCTGCTATAAAAAATAAACTAGCACATAGTAGTAAACTTGTTAATAATTTTTTCATTTTTTTCCTCCTATAAATATTTAGCTTACATATCCTATTTTTTCCTTTTTTAGAAATTACTATACAAAAATTATGTAAAATTAGTAAATTATTATCTTAAAAATAAAATAAGAACAAAAAAAATACCTAATTATCAAGTCATGATACTAGGTATTTTTAATATGATATAATTATTGATTATTGTTAGTAGTTCCACCATTGGTTGTTTGATTTGTATTTAATGGATCTGTTATATCTGTATTATCATCTACATCACAACCACCTAAGATGAATAAACTAGCACAAAATAATATTGCGATTAATTTTTTCACTTTTTTTCCTCCTATTAAATTATTAAAATAAAGTTAAGGGTTTATATTTCAACTGTTACTTCGGGTTGATTTATAGCCTTTTTCCATAATTCATATTCAGTCAAATCAGCTTTAAACGAGTCAATAATAAATGAAAGTAATGCGATGTCATCGATTAAACCAATACCAGGTAGATGATCAATGATTGCGTCAAAAGGATTGACAAAATAGAGTAATCCAACTATAAAACCTAAAATAGCTTTAAAAGATATTTGACGATATTCACCTTTAACCCAATCGGTAATAAGACTGATTAAAAGCATTAAATAATGCCAAATATTTTCCAAAAATTTACGTTCTGAATGTGCTTTGCGATTAGCTACAATCAATAGTTTAGTCGTTTTTTTAGGATCATCGATTATTGAGACTGCATCATTTTCGATATCTTTAATAATCATCAAATCACCTCTACATTAGGTTTCCTAACCATTATAAAAAAATACAAAAAATAAAAAATTTACAAATTTTTACATTTTTTAAATATCTATTTAATTAATAATCTAAATAAGGTACAATATAAACATATAAATTGTGACTTTGGAGGAAAACATGCGTAAATTTTATTTATTGTGTAGTGTAATTATTACTTTAACAGTATTAGTTGGCTGCGGAAAGAAAAGTAAGTTACCGGTGATTACATTAGAAGCAAATGAAGTGACCATAGATGTTAATGAACTATATGATTTAAAGACTGGTGTAACTGCTGTTGATAAGAAAAAAAATGATCTTACCGAAAAAATTGTGATAGATTCAGGTGAGTTTAATAGTTTATATGAAGGTAATTATGAAATCACTTATACAGTAGCAGATAAGGACGGTAAAGTAGGTACAGGTACACGTGTTATTCATGTTGTAGATAAGCTTAGAAATCAAAATGTTCCTGTCTTAACTAATCCTGATGGAGTTGTTCTTGAATATAATGAATCAAAATTAACAAATAATCAGTTATATATTAAATTAAAAGAAATAGTTGGTACTCAAACTTTAATTGAGATCATTGATTTTGAATTATTTAAAGATAATGAAATAGATGATGAAAAATTTAATGAATATTATGATGAGATGTTTGAATATTATGGTGAAACTGAATTTTTAAAATTATTATCAAGATTAGGTTATTATCAAAATGAAACTGAAAATTTAGATCAATTTTATGTAAGATTAAAGGAATATTTAAGTCTTCCCTTCTTAAAGACTGAAGCTGTTAAACAAAGTGAGTTAAGTAAATTAACTACTGAAGAAGTTACTAACGCTATGACAAGCTACCGTGAAGACTTATGTGTAATAAATTTAGTTTATAATACAAAAGCTGAAGCAACTTCTGCTTTAACACTCATTTCAGCCTCTACAGGTGAAAAAGTTGACTATTTTAAAACGAATTACGTAAGCAAAGAAACATTGATTGAGGATTCATATTTAAGTGATCAATTAAATTGTGAATACGAACGAGTGATTTATAATAATCAAACGAATGCTACTTATCGCGATAATTTGTTTAATAATGTAAATGTTGGAGAATACACTTTAGAACCCGTGGTAAATAATAGTAAATTTTATTTAACTTATGTTGTTGGGATTGCTCTAGCTAAAGAAGGATACGATCAAACAGAATTTGAAACAGAAATTAAAGATAATCTTGTTAATAAAAAATTATCCAGTGATTATATCAATCAAAAAATAAACGCAATTAGACTAGAAAAAGGGTTAAAAATATATGATCCATTACTCGCTTCACAATATAAGGCAACCGATTCTAATTTTAGTGGTGTATCAGAATTAACAGATCAAAAAGTAATCGCTAGCTTTAATGGCCAAAACATTACGACCGATGAATTTTATGAAACATTGAAAAATCGTTTTGGTGCTCCAGAACTATTAACCAAAATCAATTATCAAGCTTTAATGACAATCGAAGAAATAAAGTTAAGTGATGAAGAAATGATGGCGATCAAATCACAACTTTCTCAAATAAAATCACAATATGAATTGAGTTATAGTTCAATGTTAAAATACACTGATTTTCTGATTAAAAATTTAGGTGTAATAAATGATAAAGAATTAATTCAATTAATTGAATTAAATACATTATCAACTCGTTACTTATTAGGACATAATGATTATCCTGGTCAAGAACAAATAACAAAAGAAGAAATCGAAACAGAATTTGCTAATTATTTTAATGTAAAAGCAAGTCATATCCTTTTCACATTTGATGATGAAGCATCTAAACAAGAAGCTTATTTAAAAGCAATGCAAGTTATAAACGGTGTCGAAGCAAATGAAACAGCGCATATTATTTTAAATAATCAAAATTTCGTAGGATTAACTCATTTGACGAGTGAACAATTATTAACAACATTTGGCGAATTAGCTTTAAAATATAGTGAAGACACTGGTAGTAAAGTTCAAAATGGTGACTTAGGTTATTATAAACCTGGTGATATGGTTAAGCCTTTTGAAGACGCTACTAGAGAATTAGTTAAAGATGGTAGGGTAGGTTCATTTTCAACTACACCAGTAGAATCTGATTTTGGTTATCATGTTATTATTATTACAGATATTAAAACACCTGTAAAACCTAATAATTATGACTTATTAACTGAAGCAGAAATAACTGAAATTATTAAAAATAACTCAGATCAAGCAGTTATCAATTATCATAAAGTAGTAGAAGAAATTAAATCAAATTTAGAAACTTCTAGATTAACCTATGATAATATTGAAAAAAGTTTAGCTTCATTAAGAAGTAGTTTAGATTTAAAAATAAATGACACAAATGTTTTAAAACACTACGAAAAACTAAATGAACTATCAATAATTGAATAATTAAGAAAAAATAACCTTAGATTTTATAATCTAAGGTTATTTTTTATTGATAAGCTAAAAAAAACTATTAAAAATCAAATTTCGGTTTTTCAATTAATTTCCCAGTAACATTTCAGGCAATAATTTGTTCTTCATTCATTTTAATCCTATTAATCAAAATTAGGTTTTTCAATTTTTTTACCAGAAACATACATTTCAACTATATTTGTTTCATTTCCTAAATGAATTAAGCGATTAACCCGCTCCTCAAGTGTATATTCTACACCAGCTAAATCTACATCCTCGATAATTAAAGCATCAAATTCGTAATTTGGTTCAAAACTTCCTACTTTTCCAAAGAATTTCCCTCCGCCTTTGGTAGATAGATAAAATACCTCAGAAGTTGTCAAGGCAGGTAAAGTTTTATTAGAAAATAACCAAACAATTTTCGATACAGCTAAAGCATAAGACATCACTTGTAGTAAACAAGCTATTCCTCCGCCAGCAATATCACTACCAAGCCCTAGGTTAATGTTTTCGTTTAAAAATTTTCGTACAGGCATCATTCCACTACCCAAGGAACAGTTTGATGTTGGGCAATGAGCAATAAATACGTTATTATGTTTTATTAATGCTCGTTCTTGTTCGTTACTAAATACCGCGTGAGCCATTACCGTTGGTTTTTGACCAAAAAGTCCAAATTGATTATAGATACTCGCATAGGTAGGATTAAAGGGATGCATCCCTTTAACAAGTTCTATTTCATAGGTTTCTTCTGAAAGGTGACTCATTATGGGTACATCATAGATTTGTGCTAAATAACCAAGACCTAGCATGAGTTCTGATGAACAAGCAGGAACAAACCTAGGAGCAATGATTGGTTTCACTAAGTCACTTTTATGATTGTACTCCATTATAATTTCTTCTGTATCTTTTAAGGATTGTAATGTATTTTCTCGTAAATATTCTGGTGCGTTTATATCCATATTGACTTTACCAATATAGGCTCCTAAGCCACTTTTGATGAACATATTTATTAGTAATTTAGTAGACTCTTTATGAATGGTATTATAAACGAGAGAGCGGGTAGTACCAGACCTCCATAATCTTGAAATAAATTTTTCGTAAACTGATTTTGCATAAATTAGATCTTTAAATTTATTTTCTTCTGGAAATGTACATTTAAATAGCCAATCAATTAATGGATCGTCAAGACATAAACCACGATTGTGGTATTGTGCCGCATGTAAATGCAAATCAACAAATCCAGGAATAACGAGATGATCACCAAAGTCGATGATGGGTATATTTTTATATTCCTCTGGATATGAAGTCACTATTTCATCAATTTTACTGCCCTTGACAATGATATATCCACTGGGGATAATGGTAAATTCATCTTTAGTTTTAGTAAATGCAAAATTTCCTTTATATATTTTAACATCATCATTTATAATAAAACCCCTTTTCCTTTTCTTCATTATTAATATATAATTTAAAATTATGTTGATGACATAATGTGAAATAATAAACAAAAAAGGAGCTGTAAAAAAATAGTTTTTTAAAACTATGGAGCAATACAGCTCCTCTTTTTTTTATAAAATTTTTAAAATTTGTGGATAAAATTAAAAAATGCTCATTTATGAGCATACCTAAAAGGATTTTCGGCGAAAATCTATTTTTTTGTTATGTTTTCCACAGGAACTATTGTATTATTCTCATTTTCTTATTGTGATATTTGTATATGTTATAACCTATTGAAAC
>JARDZP010000010.1 GCA_029240795.1 Haloplasmataceae bacterium
TCAAAATAGATATTTTCTTGATCTGATATCTGTTTCCATGCTTTATAGTGTAAATAGTCTGTACTAACAATAACACCATCTAAATCGAATATCACACCTTTAATTACCATGAGTTATCCTCCTTTGCTATAGTTATATTATTTTTTGTTATATCTAGTTTGTATAAATCATTATTAAGTATAACTTTAAAACTCATAGACTCCCAATTTTTAGGCAAATGTGGGAAACATTTAATTTGATTCTCAATAATTTTCAAACCGGCGAATCCATATATTGCTGTCATATAAGCCCCACCACTTGCTGCAGGATGTGTTCCGCCGATATAAATTCCACCAGCATATTGTTTAGACTTACCTGTTAAATCAACGGTTGCTGACTTCATAAAGTACGGATAAGCCCATTCTGGATTACCATTTTCACACGCAACTAAAGCATACATTGAAGCACTTAAACTTGAACCATGTTCGGTTCTTTTTAAGTAATAATCCCAATTTGTTTTCTTAATTTCTGAGCTATACTCATCATTAAAGAAATAAAGTAAAGTCACGACATCCGCCTGCTTAATGATCTGTGTATTGGCTGCTATTCCGTTCGCTCCACCCCAATATTCATTAGGATGAATTAATCTACTTTTTACTTCATCTACTGTTACCTCTTCAAGTTTAAAATACCCATCAAATTGTTCAATAATCCCGCTATTATTTGGCTGAGGTACATATAATATTTTTACAACTTCTTCAATACGTTTTAAATCCTCTGTATAATTAAGTTTCTTAATTAAGTTATCAAAGCTTTCTTTATTTTCTGCTTTTAATAATTTACTTACTTTTATCGCGATATTAAATGTTTCTAAAGCCATTCTATTCGTAAAGGCATTATTATTCACTCGTTCATGATACTCATCAGGTCCTGTGACATCTAAGATCTCAAAGCGATTTTTATCATGCTTTAAGTATCCATAAGAATAATAGAATCTTGCACATTCGAAGATCACTTCAGCCCCACCATTTATTAATAATGAAAGATCATTGATTCTTAAATAAGTTTGCCAAATTCCATATACAATATCAGCACTAATATGGACTTGCTTATCACGGAAATATGTGCGCAATGGACGATTTGTAAAGACATCTGTTACATTAAAATGAGAACATGCATCATCACCCGTTTCTTGACTTTCCCAAGCATAAAAGGCTCCTCTAAATCCATATTCCATTGCTTTTCTTCGTGCACCGTCTAAGGTATTGATTCGATATTTAACAAGATTTTTTGCCGTTTGTAGATCTGTATTTAAATAAAAAGGTAACATAAACATTTCTGTATCCCAGAAAATTGCACCTTTATAAGTTTGACCTGAAATACCTCTTGCAGGAATAGATACTTTATCAGAATGTTTTTGATTTAAAATTAATAGATGATAAATACTATATCTTAATGAAAATTGTGCTTCTTCGTCGCCTTTTAATTCGACATCAGATACAAGCCAGCGCTTTTGCCATTCAAGGTAGTTTTCAATAAATAATTTTTCATAACCTAAAACACTAGCTGAATTAATTTCATTCATTGCTTGCATATTAGCTTCGGCTTCGTCTAAACTATGTTTTACTGAAGCAAATTTATAAAAAGTATAGGTTTTGTCTTTCTCTATATTTAGATTGATCTGTCGAATTAATTTATGACTATCAATAATGTTCGAAATTTTCGCATTAAAATCACATAAAATAGTTTCGCTTACAACAATTGGTATATGACATTCTCTTGTATTAGTAGAAAAAGTAACAATATTATTTTCATTAACAATTTGATAAGGATTTAAGTGAGGTCCGTTAATATCCCATACATCACCATCGATACCTGTTTCTATAACTAGATTTAAATGAGCATTGGTTTTAACACTATACTTCATAACCAGTAAACTATATTTTGTTAAGTGTGCAAATCTTTCTGATGTAATCGTAATTTGTTTATTATTAATATCAAATGTGGATTCTCGTTTATGTAATCCACAACTAATATCTAATGTTTGTTGATGAAATACAGGATTTATAACGATGGGATTTAATTCAGTCCCATCATAAATCACACGAGTAAAAAGTGGATTGGGAGCATTAACTGGCTCCCTCCACTTATTTTCATATTGATCGTAAACACCCGGTAAATTTAAAGCGACCAGTTCGTTCTTTCCAAATTCTTCTAGTGTACCACGATATCCCATGTAGCCATTACCTATTAGGAATTTATTCCCATGATTAATGATATCTTCTTTATTAAAATCTTTCGTTATTACTTTCCACATCTTAATCACGCTTATTCTTTACTGGTAAAACTAATTTTTCTTTACCAACATGATATTTATGATTGTAGACAAGCATATCAACAGTTTTTCCATCACATGTAATTTCAATATTTTCACGATTCACTTTTACAGTAATTAAACTTCCAAAATATTTAAATTTAAAAGAGTATTGTTTCCACATATTAGGAATAATTGGGTTCAATACCAAATCTTGTCCGTCACTTCTAAATCCACCAAACCCGTAAACAATATTTACCCAGGCTGCAGCAATACTAGTGGTATGTAACCCTTCATGAGCGTTACGGTTATAATCATCAATGTCCATTCTTGTAGCGAATCCAAAGAATTTAACTGCTTCATCAACTTTATCTAGTTCTGCAGCGAATATGGAGTGAATTGATGGCGATAAAGAGGACTCGTGAATACATCTCGGTTCATAGTAGTTATAGTTTGCTAGTTTTGTTTCTTTATCAAAATCTTGATTATGTAAAAACATAAACATTAAAACATCTGGTTGTTTAATCATATCATTTCGATAAATACGGTCATATGACCAGTGTGAATAGAGAGGGAAATCTTCAACTGGAATGGAATCAACATCAATATGTGGTAAATCAAAGAATCCTTCATGTTGTTCATATAATAATGTATCTTTATCAACTGGGATGTACATTGCTTTTGCACAATCCACATAATCATTTATTTCTTGATCAGTAATATTTAATTTACTCGTTAATTCTTGATATTTTTCATAATCAACTGATTTATAATCACTCAATACTTCAATCGTATATTCTAATGTTTTTTTAGCCATATAGTTTGTATAACAATTATGGTTAACCATCATTTGGAATTCATCTGGTCCCATTACGGCGTAGTAACCAAACTTAGTATGTTTGGCATTCCATTGTCCACGTGTTAACATAAATCTGCTTATTTCAACTAACATTTCTAAACCATAATTATATAAGAATGCTTGATCATGAGTATTTTTCACATAATGCCATACACCATATGCGACAGCTGTACTTGGTTGGAATTGTAAACTAGCGTGTTGCCATAATGTACAAGCTTCATTTCCATTTAAAGTAGCAATTGGGTAACAAGCACCTTTACAGTCTAAATCTATCGCCCTTTTTCTAGCCTGTTCTAATGTATTATATCGAAACATTAATAAGTTTCTCGCCGCATTTGGATTATTAAAGATAAAATAAGGTAAACAATAAGTTTCTGTATCCCAGAAAGCATGACCACTATAAGCTTCTCCCGTAAGACCTTTAGCCCCAATATTATTGCTTTCATCGACACCGTGATAAGTTTGTTGTAATTGGAAGATACAAAATCTAATCCCTTGTTGATTTTTATCATCTCCTACAATTTCAATATCAAAGTTAGACCAAACGCTATCCCAATATTTTATATTATCATTAAACTCTATATCATATTTGTTTTGATTTTCTAATTTATTAAGACCAATAATCCATAGTGTTTCATGATTAATTTCATTATTTTTAACAACTAAATTTGTTACTTTTTTATTAATAAATACTGCTTGATTTTTTAAAACTGTAAAATTTAAATGATGTCCTACAATCTTTCCAACAGTAAATGGTATTGAGTTCAATTGTGTATTCGATTCTAATTCATATCCTGAGAAAACTAATTGATTAGTTGTTATTGTTTTTCCAATGAATCCCGCAAACTTTTCATTAAAATCATGTTTTAAAATATTCCAATAATTATTTTTACCCCATTGTAATATCGAAAAATCTAGACCCAAGTCCATTTTAACTTCAACATCATCATTCGATTCTATTTTAAAATTTTGATATCCGTAATTAGGCGTTTTCATACTTAAAAATCTTCTGAATGTAAATTTTACAACTTTTCCTGTTTTTGTTATAAGTGAGAATGAACGCGTTAAATCACCTGTTTTAAAATCTAAAACTCTTTTGAAATCTTTAATATTTGCTTTATTAATATCTAATAAATCACCATCAACATAAATTTTCGTAAATAACCAATTAACAGAGTTAACCATAAAATGTGTATTCGTGACAATCCCCTTATAATGTGAAGCATTATGATCTACTCCATTTTCATAAATTCCATTAAAATAACTTCCTAAAAGGGAATCACAACTTGCACCTTCATCTATATATCCTCTGACACCCATATATTCATTCCCTAATGAAAATATTGATTCAGACACTTTATTTCTTTTGGGATTAAATCCTTCTTCTATTACTTTCCAAGGATCAACTTTAAAATACTCATACGCTATTTTTGCCATATTAACTCTCCATTCATTAAATATTAATCTTTCATACCTGACGTTGCAACTGAACTAGTAATTTGTTTTTGGAATATTAAGAAGAAAATAACTGGAGGAATTACTGATAACGCTAGAACCATTAATAATTTATCTGGTCCAAAATTCATCGAAGTCCCCATAACACTATATAGTGAATATATTTTAACCATAACCGTTTGTTTTGCATCTATGTTTAAAACTAAGAATGGTAATAAGAAATCAGACCAAGCAGCATTTATTGTAAAAATACCAATTACCATAATAATTGGTGTTGATAAAGGTAATATGATTTTGTAAAATAATTGTATTTTATTACATCCATCAATTTGAGCTGAATCAAATAATGAACTTGGTAACTTATCAAAGAATGTTTTAAACATTATAAAATTAAACGGATTGGCGCCATAGACTAACCATAATGGCAAATAAGAATTACTTAATCCAATATTTACGATATTATTTAGTAATGGACCCATATTTAAGATAGCTGGTATCATAAGGCTTATCAGAACCATATTGTAAACCAGCTTATAACCTTTTGGTTTCAAAACTGATACTGCATAAGCAAGTAATCCATTAAATAATATTGAACAAACAAGTGCACCTAGAATGACATAGATAGAATTCATATAATAATTGCCAAATTGTAATGAACTCCATACATCTTTTACTTTACCTAAATTTAAGTTTTTCGGAAATAGAGAAAAAGGTAATTCATACAACTCAGAAGCGGATTTAAAACTAGATAATAATAACCAAAGAGGTGGAAAAATAGTAATTAATAATGTTAATATAAGAATTCCGATTAGAACCCCATATAAAATCTTAAATGAGGTCTTTTTGTAATCTGAAAATATGAGTATTCCATATGACTTTGTTTTTAATTGTTTCATAAAAGACCTCCTTATGTGTTATCTGCATTTTTACTTAGTTTTAAATAAACAAAAGTTAATATAAACAACATGCTTGCTACTATTACTCCTAATGCTGCAGCTTTTGATGCGTCACCGTATCTAAATACATATCGGTGTACTAATTGAAGTAATGAAATAGAAGCATTATTAGGTCCTCCACTCGTCATTACTAAAGGTTCATAGAATACTTGAAAAACAGAAATTATTTGTAAGATAAATAACATTCTAATTAATGGAGATAGATTTGGTATCGTAACATGACGGATTCGTTGCCATACTGATGCTCCCTCAACTCTAGCTGCTTCATAGTACACACTATCAATACTTTGAATAGTCGCTAGATAGATTAGTGTAGTTGCACCAAAACCCTTCCATGTCATCGTAATAACAATCAAGGGAATAACCATAGTTGGACTATCTAACCATCTTTGCGGTTCTATTTTAAACAAGCTAAGTAATGAATTTAAAACGCCACCTGACTCAGGACTCATCAAGAACGTCCACATGATCACAGTTGCTAAACCTGGAACGATATTAGGAAAGTAAATACCTGTTCTAAATAGGCCTTTTAAATGAACGACTTCAGATAAGATAATAGCTAATATAATTGGTACTAAAAAACCGATAACAACTGACCAAAATGTATACAATAATGTATTTAATAATGCCTTTGTAAAAAGCGGATCAGTTAACACTGCTTCATATTTTTCTAAACCAACAAACGTTTCTTTTGTATAACCTACTGTATCATAAAATGAAAGAGAAACGTTAGAAAACAGTGGTATCCATATAAAGAATAGAAACAGGAAGATACTTGGAAGCATAATTAGCCAACCCCCAAGATTCTTCTTTATCATAGATGTCATTTTCTGCTTCATGCTATCCAATCCTCCTTTTCAATGTTGTTTTTATTATTTTAGATTATTTAAATATTGTGTTTGGAACGAGTTATTATTACTTGTTAACAATGCACTCGGATTTGCATTTTGATTTGTTAATACTTGTTGAATACTAGAATCTAAATATTCATACATTTCTTGAGCATAATTTGGCTCTTCTGGTTTTCTAATTGTATTTAGAGTTGTATAAAAGTCATTAAAATTACGTAAATTAACATTTACAAATTGACCTTCCATTGTATCTACTTGAGCTAAATAATCTTCATTTATCCAAGGTGTAATACTTGGTAAAATTGGCATCCCTTTTTGGTCAGCAGTACGCATTCCTAGTCTCATACTTGAAATTGAAATCTCTGAAATTTCAGGAGATCTACCCATATATTCTAAGAATTTTAGTGCACCTTCAATTTGTTCATCTGATGCACGAGATGAGAACATATAAGGCGTTCCACCAAATAATGAATATTGATGTCCATTTGGACCTTTAGGCATTGGTACAAAAGCTATTTTATTTTTGTCCATTCCAAAATTTGTGATAGGCATTGAAATAGCATCACTTCCTGCAAAACTCATTGCAGCACGACCTGTACCTAAATAGTTATACCAATCTGCATAAGTAAGTGATGCACTAGCTGGTAGACATTCACATTCCCATTTCATTAATTTAACCCATTCTAAAGCTTCTATAGCTTCTGGACTATTTAAATTAGC
The DNA here is from genome assembly GCA_029240795.1 of Haloplasmataceae bacterium. Lineage (GTDB taxonomy): Bacteria > Bacillota_I > Bacilli_A > Haloplasmatales > Haloplasmataceae > JARDZP01. The sequence goes on from JARDZP010000010.1 coordinate 7,135, forward strand.
TACCCATTTTCCTTCATCATTTTTAACTTGTAATTTTGCTCCAAAATTCCATGCTAAATTGGAAAATTGCCAACCCCCATTATTATTACTTGATAAAATGATTAGACCTGCTACATCTTTATCAAAATAATCTTTCATTGTTCTAGTAATAAATTCTGATGTCTCTCTTAATTCATCAAATGTTGTTGGGTAACGAGGTGTACCATCTTGGTTAACAATATCTAATATTCCATCGCCATCCCAATCATCGATTAAACCGACCTCTTCAAAAACTTCTAAATTAATAGCTAATCCTAATCCATATCCGTCACGAGGAACCCCATAAACTTTTCCATTACTCGTTAATGCTTCTCTCATGGTTGGATCCATTTTATCATACCAATTAAGAGCTTTTAAGTTTTCGGTAATGTCTTTAACAAAGCCATTTTTTATTAATTTTTGTGGTTCTGTAAACCACGTTTGAAAAACGGTTGGTTGAGTTCCACTTTGCGCCATTGGAAAGAAAGTATCTACTGTATATGTATAAGGTTGACCAATAATTTCATATCGTGGATTATCTGTTTCAAATAATCTTTTCCATTCATTGAACATTTCCACATCATTAGTTAAATAGGGTTCTGGCCACATCCCAATTGTTACTTGTATTTTTTTATTTTTATTACATCCGACTAAAATAAAGACTAGTAAAACGCTTATTAACATAAATATTGTTTTTTTAAACATTATTTTTCCTCCCTACATCTGTTTATTTTAATTATACAAGATTATTAAAATTAAAAGAATATAAGAAAACTGCAAAAAGGGTTACAATACTGCAAAGATAAACCGTTGCTTGTAAACGCTTTTTTATTGATGTATAATTAAATGAGTAACTTGATTGAGGGGTGAGCCTAAATATGTTTTTCCAATTAAGAAAAAAGATCATCAGTCATATTGTTATTTCCTCAATATTATTCACAGTTATAATATCAATCGTTTCTTTTACATATGTCAGTATCAGTATTTATAAAAACTTTAAATACTCAGCAAATGAAAATATTGAGCAAAGTATTAAGAATAGTTCTTTTTCAATAAATGCGACAAAAAATTCAACAATACTCATTATCGAAGATCAAAATTTTATTGAGTCATTAGGTTCATTTGATTATAATCCTAAGATTAATCCCATTCTTAATACTTTAAAGAATACATCCTATGGTATTTTAGGAGTCACTATCTATACAAATAACAATTATATATATTCAACTAGCAGCATATCTTCTTATTTAACATTTAATGAAATAAAAGAAAATATTGAAATTGCTAATTTTATTAATTCTGATGAAACAACTTATTTATCAATCAGAACATCACATATAGCCGATTTATATTATCATGTAAAATATGATGAACAATATGGAATGATTACCTATATTGTTAAAATAATAGATCAAAACAACCAAATCCAAGGTTATTTATTCGTAGATATAAATCCAAGTTTTATTTATAATAATTTCTTTTCATATAATCGATATGAAAATTTTCAAAATGTTGAAACGTATATATTAGCACAAGATGGACATTATTTAAAATCTGAAAAAAATAGCGAAGTAAATACTAAATACCTTAATTTAGTAGATAAAAATGAATCAAGAATCTCAATTGACGGTAAATATTTGATAATTTCGAAGGATTTTTCAATCGAAGATTCATCAATTATTACTCTAATTCCTTTAAAATCTTACTATTATGATATTTTGTTAATCGCAATTGTTTTAACAATAATATCAATCATATTAAGCTTCATCGCAAAAATTATCGCTATTAAAATTGCAGATTCCATCGCCAATCCACTGTCTGATTTACTATCAAAAATGAATGAGACTGATATAATGGTTATTAATAAAAACAAGACCTGATTCATCAATCAGGTCTTTATTTATATCTTCTTTTAATTTTAATTAATACTTTAGTTCCTTCATTCGTTTTTGAAGTTATTGTTACTCCACATTCTCTTCCATATTCAAGTTTAATTCTTTCATCAACATTTTTCAAACCATATCCTCCACCATTAAATGATAAGAGCCTACTATTTGAAAAAAGCGCTTCTGTTGGTTCAAATCCTAAACCATCATCGGTAACTTCAAAATATATATAATCAACATCACCATTAACGTTTATTTCTATATGCCCACTATGTTCTAATTGAGATATCCCATGTTTTATGGCGTTTTCAACAATGGGTTGCAATATTAATTTAAGTGTTTGATCTTTTTTAACATCCTCAGATACATGGTAATCCACAGTAAATTTATCAGGAAAACGCACTAATTCTATTTCAATAAAATTTTTAATTAATTCAACCTCTTGTTCAACAGTAATAAACTTATCACCTTTATGTAGGCTAATTCTAAAGAATTTGGCTAATGCGATTACCGTCTTTTCAATTTCTGGTTGTTTTTTTATTTTAGCCATCCAAGCAATTGCATCTAGCGTATTATAAAGAAAATGGGGATTAATTTGCATCTGTAATGCATATAACTCTAATTTTCTTTGATTTTCCATCTCATTTTTATTTTTGTCAATTAACTCAGTAATTTTGTTAATCATTTCATCATAAGTATTTTCTAATTCCCATAATTCATCTTTTATCTCTACATTTGCTACAGGAGCTTTTTTACCATTTTTAGAGAAGTTCCTCAACCCTATAATTATATTCTTTATTGGCTTCGTAATGTCACTAGAAATTTTATAAGATAATATAGTGGCAATTATTGCTAATACTAGTCCAACAATAAGAATATATTCATTTAGTTTACTAATATCGTTTAGTAAATAATCATATGAAATAACACTAACGATTTTCCAATCTACATCATATCGATTATTAAATTCTGGCAGTTCGTTTACAATGACAATTGATTTTTCATCATTTATTGTCCTTATTTCATAGTTTGGTAAATCTTTTACATTATATATTTCAGTATCAAATATAGTTGCTCCTACGTAATCATTTAATGTATGTGATATGATGAACGAGTCGTTTTCGATAATAAATGAATAACCTAAATTAATAGAAATACTTTTACTAAAATCTTTTAATACATCTTCATTTAAGTAAAAAAATACACTACCCGTTACATCACCAGTTGGGAAATTTACCATTCTTTTACCAATTATTAAATAATTGGTATTATTGACATCTTTAACAATTTGACCTGGTTCAATTAATTTATCGGTATCTAATACTTTATTAACAAAAATAGGATTAGGAAGGTTAATTGATAATGATTCATCAGAGTTTCTGTAAATATCATCATCGTAATAAATGATTACATCACCAAACAAATCTTTATTATAACCAACTCTTTTCATCATTTCTTTGTACATCATTTGTTTTTCTTCATTTGATAAGTTTTCATCATGTAAGACTGTTTCAAAATCCTCGCTTAAAACCATTCTTGAATATAGTAAATTAACTTCATCAAGTACCATTGAAATACTATCAAACATTTCATACTGTCTTGAGTAAATATCATTATAAATATAATTTTTAATCGCAGAAATTGATAATATTCGAACGATTAATAATAAAATTAATGAAAAAGTTATTAATATTAAAATTATAGGGGAAGCAATTTTTGTTTTTAGCCGATTATTTGTTCTTAACATTATACTTCTCCATTGTTTTCTTGATTAAGATAATCAGTAGGAGAAATTCCCTCTTTTTTTCTAAATATTTGACTAAAATATTTAACATCGCTATACCCTACTTTTTCAGCAATTTCATATATTTTATATTTTCCAGATAACAACATTTTCTTAGCGATAATCAATCGATAATCAGTTAAGCATTCATTAAAAGTTTTTCCGACATCATCTTTAAAAATATGCATTAAGTGAGACTCGCTGACGTATAAACTTTCAGAAACCATTTTAATCGATATATTTTTGTTAAAATTTTCAGCTATGTATTGCATAGCTTCTACCACTTGTTGTCGATATTTACTTGATAAATATGTTGAAGTTGAAACAGTATTAATCGTAGGAAATAATTTATTTTTAGCCAGGTGTTTTGCCTGTAAAAAATTATCACTAATTTTATTAAATTGAAAGTATTTATTACTTAATCCTATAGATAATACTTCAGAATTTGTTTTTTCAAATTGCCTTAACGCTTTATTACATAAATTCTCCAATTCTATTAGCTCTTTATCTCCTGAAACAATCAAAACAAAATATGAATCAAATAAATCTCCAGCAATCTGGTTCATGTTGTTATTAAAAACTTCATTAATTATATTATAAAAATTATTTAAAGACTCCTTGATAATCTCTTGATTCTCGGTATTATCAATATGACAATATAAAACATAACCTTCTTGATTAATAGGAATGTTTAAAAGGTCGATTTTTTCTTTAATTTTTTCAACTGCTGTATATTTACCAGATGTTAAATCAAGTAAAAATATATGTTTAATCGATGGTAGTTCTTCTTTTAATGAAGTTAAATATTTTTCTTTTTCTCTTTCCTTTAATAAATCACCTAATGCATTTAAGACAGAATTTACAAGTTCAGAATTATCAATTGGTTTCAAAAGATATGTGTAAGCTCCATTTTCTAATGTTTCTTTAGCATATTCAAAGTCTTTATAACCACTTAAAATAATCGATCTACAATCATTGTTTATTTCATTTATATGTTTCACAAACTCTAACCCATCCATTATAGGCATTTTAATATCAGATATGATGATATCAGGTTTCAATTCATTTACAAGTTCAAGTCCTTTTTTCCCATTTGTAGCCTCGCCTACAATTTCTATGTTATAATCATTCCAGGAAATTGTTTCTTTAATTCCTAAACGAACAAGATATTCATCATCAACTACAATCATCTTAAACATAACATTTCACCTCTTTTTACACATTATCATAATTCTATCAATAAAATCAAAAATTATTTATAATATCATATTACACCATTTTAACAATAATTAAAAATATAAACTTAAATATTGTAAATAAAATCACAGCCCACTAGTTATAGTGGGCTGTCTTTTTAATATTATATATTACTATGCTCTTTTACGAATGATAATAAATGCTCCTGAACCAACAAGTGATAATCCAATAATGCCTAGAACGATTAATAAGAATGTATTACCACCATCTGATTCATCAACTGGTTTAGTTGTACCAGTTGTTTGAGTTGAATTTGTAGTTTGTTGATTAGTTGTTGCAACAGGATCTTCTGGATCTACAGGTTCTTCTTCTCTTATAGAAGCTAATTCAACTGCTAAATCCATTACTACATTATAATCAACACTATCAGCAAAATATATTTCATCTATTGTGATGATTCCTGAAGCCCAATCACCTATTGTAATAGTTACACCTTGTGCATTAACAGGTAAATTGCTAGCTTCTAAGTCGATGATATAAGTTTGATATTCAGTTGTTAGTGCTGGAATGACTACACCTGGGAAGCTTACTAAATGATTTGCATTAGCAAACCTTGGTGCACTTTCACCATCACCAGTAATTGTACTTATTCTAAAACTATCTAAAGTAGTACCTTCAGTACCTTTCATTTTAAGTACTAAATATTGTTTTGGTGCATCAGCATTATTTGGGTAACCTGCTGTTTTGTAATATGAATGTACTTTTTCTGTAGCATTTAAAACTAATGCATTCTCAATTATTGATGCATTTTCAGAATCTAAATACCATTTATTTATTTCAGCAAATAGATCTGCAACAACAGGTTTTAGTACTGCACGATTAAAATCATCAAACATTAATTCATTTTCTTCATCTAGAATTGGTGAACCTTGGTTAGCAAAGAAAATTGAATCGATGTGTAATTTTCCTGCACCACCATAATATAAGTCGAATCCATTAATTGTAGTTGTTAAATTGCTTGCTGCTAAGTCAACAATTAGGTACATAAAGCCATCTTCATTAACATATGGATAATTTTCATCTTCATATTGAGGAGTAACTAATCCGGTACCACTCTTTAGACCGCCATTTGCCCATACAACAGTGCTTCTATTGTCTGTTGCATCGATTGTTGCAATACGGAAGTTATTTAAAGAACCACCATCAGTCACTTTAACTTTGAAAACAACATATTTATATGTTCCATCATTGTTATAGATACCGGCTGTTGTATATTGTAGATAATCACTATTTGTGGATGCATCTAATACTAATGCACCATCTTCAATTGACATTCTATCAATACCAGCATATGCAATAATAAATGATAAACCATTTTCTGTTGCTACTTCATTATCAGTTGTATATTCTGCTGTAGCTCCAACTGTTTCTCTATCGAATGAATCAAAAACAACTAGATCATCTGGATTTAAAATTGGATAAGTTGTTATTACTGTTGAAGCATCGTATTCCATATTTGTAAAGAATATTGTATCTAGGTATACAAAACCATTTTCTCCAGTTTTAGATTCAAATTTAAATCCGTTCACATTTTTTGCCCAATTATTAGCTTCAAAGTTAACAACGATGTTTTGGAAGCCATTTGTAACTGCTGGTACTAATTCACTATCTGGACCTTTTAATTCAGATAATGCGATAGGAGTACCCCACGTATCAACACTATCTATTACATAGAATGGAGTTATTAATAAATCTTCTTCGCCTACTTTTCCTTTAATGCGTAATACAAAGTTTTCATACTCACTAGTCACATTTGAGTTGTCATATCCCGCTGAACGGTAATGAGCAGGGTTTGTAGTATAATCGATTGCTAACCATTTACCGATAATTGAAGAACCTTGACCAGCTCCACGCCACCAAACATTAGAATCTGCTGCTCCTACATCTGTTCTATTAAAATTATCTAATAAAAAATTATCAGTACCTTCAACATAGCCAAGTGTTGTAGAAGACTTACTCCAATACACTTCACGAATGCCTAATGTTCCATATCCATCACCAGTCGTTTTTGACATAAAGTGGAATCCAGCTAAAGACTTACTTGCATCTATTGTTTCTGGACCTTGTTTTCCAGAAAGTCGATTAAATACTTTTCCATCTAATGAGTCAGCTAAGTTAATAATATATACTTGATATTCATTAGTCAACTCTGGTAAGAAATCTGTGTCTGGATCTACTAAATCAGTAAAGTTAACATCTAGATCTTCGTAATTATCATCATATCTAAATGACATAACTAGGTCTTCGATTTTAGCTCCGTTTGTACCCTTCATGATTAATACTAAGTAGTCATATGAACCACTTGTATTACTAGGAGATGCTACTTTATAAATAGGTGCATCTTTAGATATACCTACTGTTGTAGAATAGTTTGCTTCTAAGTAGCTAATACGTTCTGTTAATTTTACATCGCTACTTTCATTAAATGCCCACCATAACCCTGTTCCAGTTACACCATCAAGTGTAGCTCTTTCAAAATTGTCGAATAACTTATCAAAATCCGGGTTAAATTCTCTGCCAAGATATTCGTCACCATCTCTAACAGATGCTTCTTTAATATCAGCGGCAGACGCTGATAATAATAAGGCACAGCTCATAATAAAGAGACTAAACACTAAGATTGATATTTTTTGTATGTGTTTTCTCATACATTTCCTCCTCTATTCTCTTTTATTTAAATTAATTATTCAAATACATTAATTTCCGAAATTTGTGCTCCAACTTCACCTGCAGCACTATTTTCACTAAATTTGAATTTAATAAATCTTGCTGATTCTGGATGATCTAATAATATTTCTACTAAGTTACCCGTTTTAGAATCGAATGAATAATCTTTTTCAGCAATTATTTCACGATAGCTATCACCGTTATCACTTACATACAATGAAATCTTTTGTATTCTTGGTTCCCATTGCATTAATGGTGGTAAATATAAATAGATGTATTTTATGTTGTAGACTTCTTGCATATCTATAGCGACTTCTGCTGGCCAGGTACCTTTTTCAGATTCATAGTATGTTACTGGATTACCGTCTGTTATATTACTTGAATCATATACATCTTCATGAGTAGTTGCTGTTACTGCTTTGTTAAATGTTAAACTTGCTGGGTAAAACTCTACTTCTGATACAAATGGCAAAGATGGATATGCAACACCTGGTTTATTATAAAAACGTAATTGTACTGATTTATATTCACCTGGTGATAATTTAATATCAATAAAGTTTCCACTTGCGGGTGAAAATTCATAATCAGCAGCATTTAACATTTTTGTATAGACATTGTTTGTACTTGTTGACTTAATTCCGTATACAGCTATATTTTGAAGTAAGTATATTGCTGAATTTATATCCCCATAAACTCTTATTGTACCTATTTTTTTGTCTTCATCAAAATTTATGTTTAAAGCTGCATACTCACCTGTTAAATTTGACCATTCTTTGCCTAACCAAGAAGTAGCTTTATTTCCGTCAAGGACATTTTGCGCAACTTTTGTTCCATTTTCAAATGAACCTGTTCCATCATCCCATACTAATGTACCCGTTCCGTGAGTAGCGTTACCTGTGAAATTACCTATAACTTTTGCTCCCATGTATACTTGTGGAATTTCTCTTATTGCGAAACTTGGTACTAGGTATCCTTCTTGATCTATATTTGATACTACATTAACATTTGGTATATCACCATTAGCTAAACTTAATTTATAAGGTAGAATTAATTTAGCTCCTGTAGATTCGCTCGCTGTAAAGTTATAGGTGATATTAGAAGTATGTTGATTTGCTGATAACCGTAAATCATCGGATGAATCTACTTTTACGCCTTTATATGTCACATTATTAATCGAAACATTTGTAATTTTATGAGATGCGTCAAAGCCTGAAATTCTCGAAACTAAATCATCACTTCCATCCATAATTAAAATATTATCGATGATAACATTTTCAATTGTTCCTCTAACTCCACCAGATTCAGTCCATTCTTGACTATATACTACAGTAAAATCTATTAAGAAATCATCTTGATTTGTTGAATTGTTATCCCCAATCATTTGTGCATCTTCAACTGTAATGTTTTGGAATAAAACATTTGATATGGCTGCATCATCTGCATTATGAATGCTCATAACTGGTTTATGAAAATTATGAAGTACAGTTATATTTTTAAAAGTAATATCATCTATTGTTGGACCATTAGTTTCATACCCAATTTCCATACTTTGCGCTAAGTCAGTCCATAAAACCATATTGTTAATAGTAACATTGCTAGTTGTACCACGATCTACGTTTTTAACAACTAAATTATCATCAAATGTACGAACAAAACTGTTTTTAACTTCAACATTTTTGCTTGATTGTATTGATATTCCGTCACCGTTTGCCCGTGCTGTCATAATTTTTACATTATCAATTTCCAAACCATCTACGAAATATGATAGTATTGTCCAACCTGCTGGATTTAAAAATGTAATACCTTCTATTTTTATATTACTTGATTTTCTAAATTCAACTGGAATTGTGTATTCAGAAGCTCTAGTACGAGTATAAATTGCACCTGAGATAATCCCTCTCCCTCTAAGAGTTACATTTTCTACACCTTCCGCTCGTATTTGACCATAAACCACTGCTCCACCTGAAATATATATTGTTTTGTTACTTTCTACTGGAATCGCATCTGCTTTATATACACCTGGACCTATGTAAATCATATCATCAGGGATATTTTCTGGGTCGGGTGTATTTTCTTCGATTGGATTTGCAAATAAATGGATCGTGTTCTCAACTTTATCATTATATTCGATGACATAATTAGCTGAGTAATCTAGTTGAAATGTCATTTTATTTCCTGAAATTTGTGGTTCTATACCATAAGCAAGAGGTCTTACAACAGCTTTAGTAATTGTTTCATCAGTTACTGTAATAGTAACTGTAACACTACCTTCAAAATCGAACATCGCGACGGGTGCTATTGTAGTAGGTAATGTATATGAAAAGGCTCGTGACAGATTAATAAGTGTTTCATATACGAATAAATTCTTATCTTCAACTTTAATACCTACTTTACTTGATGTTTCCATTACATTCGGACCCTCATAAACAACTACATTTGTATTTGTAACTGTTCTTGAAGGCGTGTAGTCAACGTTGTCACTTGTTACAATTGGATTACTATTTGTTGTAGTTTTTTTAGAACATCCTACTAATATAGAAATAAACGTTATAAAAAATAACATGATCAAAGTAAGTGATACTTTTTTATAACTGTTACGACTTACTTTATAAATCATACTCTTCCTCCTCTTATCATTTTATACTTAAATTATACTGTAATTAATTACTAAAACACTATACCATAATACTGCAAAAAGGGTTGATAAAATGTTGAGTATAGCGTTTACATGAATTCTCATAAAAAAAGTCTCGATTTTAATCGAAACTTTTATTTTAATCTATTTATTAGCCTTACTAGGATGAATTGAAACAACTTCTCCACCTAAATTATTGTCTACTCCCTCATATGACAGTGTAAATCCTTCAGATAAAGGACATGCCATGCTAGCATAACGATACTTAGTAAATGGTACCTTTTTTATAGCACCATTAATTTGACGGAATAAATATACTTCATGCCATGTCGCCGCAAATATCTCGGTTTTAGTTGCTCTGGCTGGCTTTGCTTCGTTTCTAGCTTGATCAATAGCGTTAACACGTTTATATTCTGATAATGTTATACCATGTCCAACAGATGGAAATTCTTCAGAAACAAAGTTTGCTGGCATATCATTTTCAATTAACCAAGATTTTCTTCTTTCGACATACTTAGGGATATTGGTCGATTCAATAACCTCAATTTGCATTTGCAAAAAATTAGGACGAGGACTAAAGACTGAAATTCTTAACTTATCACCAGGTAAATAATAATGTTCTGGATGACGATAATTTGAGTTTTGCCACGTATTTTTATTGCCATCAATATAACGCCAAAATGGTCTGAATGCTAAACTTTCAGTCGATGGAGCCAAACATTCTGGAGTTTGACCAACTAATGTCCAAGTTAAACCGGCATCACTTTCAGCTCCTGCATTTCCACCAAAATAAATGGATGGGTTTTCAAGATAACGTGTATTTTCTTTCCACGCTTCATCTAGTATGAAATCAGGCAGTGTAATCGTAGCTTCGATCCCTAACCACATATCTTTACTAGAAACAGCCTTTCGATACCAAGCTCCTAAAAAGCATGGTGGTACAACGGGTGCTTGAATCTCATCAGCTATTACTCCTAAGTATAAAGGGGCATCTTGATATCCTACTAACTTCACTTTTGAAGGATAATGAAGTGGTGCTATATTTTTATTCAATAACATATTTTTCTCCTATTATTATCTTTTTTATCTTTATTCTATCACATTTATTTAAATTGTCTATACAATTTAAAAAGAAAAACGAGGTGAAAATTAGAAGCCACTGAAAAACGAACAAATCATATATAAGGAAAATAAGTAAAAAAAGACTGTTACGGAGTAACAGTCTTTCAATATTTTAATGTATTTTACTTTAAAGTTTAACAATATTAAACAAGTAAGTTATAAAGGACTTTTTCAGTGACCTCGTTTACATTTTATTATTCGAAGAAATCTTCTTCTAAACTATATTGTTCTATTATTGCATTTTTCATTAATGATTCTAATGTCAACATCTTGTTACGAACATCACCGTTTTGAATAGAATCTTGAATTTTTATCATCCAACCTTCTTCATTTTGAAGACCTGATTGAGCGAATGTAGTGTATATATCTGGATATGTTTTACTGAAGATATCTAAATGTGCTTCACGTGATATTTCATCACCATAGTATGGCAATAAACGTGTGTTATAAAATTCATCAGCATAAGCTGTTACAGATGAATAACCCGTTTCTGTATCTACTTCAGGGAAATATTGTAAATCAGACCAAATTTTAAATATTGTTTCATCATGTAACATCAAATCTTCGTAACCTTCAGGAATTAAATCTTTAGAAAAAGCTGCACTGATTACGTATCCTACAATACCGAAGTTTGCTATATAGTAATTTGATAAATCTTCTTTAGTGTTGTCTCCTGTTGGATAAGGAACAAAGCCCATGTCAAAGTCACGATCTAACCATTTATTTGATTGGAGAAGCCAATAACTTTGTCCATTATGGAACGCAATGTTACCATCTTTAAATTCTGGTTGACTAGCATTTGATAATGGAGCATTATCTAGCCACATTCCTGGAGTAGTTCTTAATGAATTTAAGAAATTTAAGGCATTAATAGTCTCTTCACCAGTTACTTGAACATCAAAACCTGGGGTAATTAAATGTCCACCATTAGCACTAATTGTTTGATATGCCCAGTTATAAGTTCTACCACCCATAACATATTGTGGTCCACCATTATCAGGAGTTCTGTTTTCGTCTAATTTTGAATTTAATTCATCAGCGATACTTCTAAATGCATCCCAATCCCATTCACCATCTAACCAAAGTTCAGATGGCTCATTACGACGACTTTCACCTAGATAATATTCTAATAAATCTGCATTGTAGTAAATGCCATAATCAGCAGATGGATAATTATCATGATATGTATAGTGTTTTCCATTTACCTCACCAAAAGGCATAGCTTCTGGCCAGTAGTATTCTGATCCATATTTTTCAATCAAATCATCTAAAGGTAAAATCGCATTTTGGATTGCTAAATTTGCTATTTCAGATGAATTCATTTCATATACATGTGCTGGAGAATTACCTATACTTGTTTGTTCAATAATCCATCTTTGACGAGCACCACCCCATGATGCTTGACTAGGAAATGATTGGTAAACAATATTAATATTATATTTTTCTTCTACTTCAGCAATTTTTGCACTTTTTTCATTTTTGAAGAGTCTTTTAAACTCTTGACTTCTTGGGTCGCATGTTGTAGCTGTATCACACATAATGATAAAATCTATACCACCTAAGTCATAAGTTTCCTCTGGTTCAGTAGTAGTTCCACTATTATTTGTTGTTGCGCTAGTTGTTGCATTAGTTGTTTCATTTGAAGTCGTCTTACCACCACAAGCGGCTAGAGTCACTAATGATACAAAAACGAACAATAAACTTAACACTTTATTCATATAAATTTCCTCATTTCTTTTGTATTTCTCTTCTATTACTATTTTATCATAATATTCTAAATTGTCTATACAAATGGAATATTTCTATAATTCTTAATTCTAATAAAAACAGTGTTTACACACTGTTTTTATAATTGATTAATTGTTGTAAAATTCATCGCCTAATTTATATTTATCTTTTAAAGTTGTTTGCATTAGATCTTCTAAAGCAAGCATTTTATTACGAATATCTCCATTTACTATAGCGTCTTGAATTTTAATCATGTAAGAATCTTCATTATGATTATTAGCTTCACTCATACTATAGAAATAATCAGGATATGATTTATCGATAATGCTTATGTGTGCATCACGTGATGATTCATCACCATAGTATGGAAGTAAACGAGCATTATAAAATTCATCTATATGTGCATCAACTGATGCATAACCAGTTTCAGCATCCTTTGGTGGGAAATATTGTAAATCTGCCCAAATTTTAAAGATTGTCTCATCATGAATCATTAAATCTTCATATCCATCGGGAATTAAATCTTTAGAATAAGCTGCACTAATTACATATGAAGCTTTACCATACACATCGTTAATATAGTAGTTTGATAAATCTTCATTTGTATTATCACCTGTTGGATAAGGTACGAATCCCATATCAAAATCTCTATTTTTCCATTTATTTTCTTGGAAAATCCAATAACTTTGTCCATTGTGGAATGCAACATTTCCATCTTTAAATTCTGGTTGACTAGCATTTGATAATGGTGCATTATCTAGCCACATACCTGGAGTTGCTCTTAATTCATTTAAGAAATTTAATGCATTTAATGTTTCATCACTTGTTACACCAGTTGTAAAGTCTGGATTTACAAGATGTCCACCATTTGCTCCAATCATTTGATATGACCAATTGTATGTTCTTCCACCCAAAACGAATTGTGGTCCACCATTTTCCGGTGTTCTATTTTCGTCTAATTTATCATTTAGTTCATTAGTTATGGTTCTAAATGCATCCCAGTCCCAATCGCCATCTAACCATAATTCAGTTGGTTCATTACGACGATCTTCACCTAGATAATATTCTAATAAATCTGCATTATAATATATACCTTCGTCAGCTAATGGATAAGAATCACTGTAAGTATATTTTTTCCCGTTCACTTCACCATATGACATTGCTTCTGGCCAGTATAATTCAGAACCATATGCTTCAATATATTCATCTAATGGTGAAATTGCATTTTGAACAGCTAGTGTCCCAATTTGATATGAAGTAAGTTCATATACGTGAGCTGGTGAATTACCTAAACTTGTTTGTTCAATGATCCATCTTTCACGTGCGCCACCCCAAGATGCTTGGCTTGGATATGTTTGATAGACAACATTGATGTTATACTTTTCTTCAGCATCAGTGATTTTTTGAATTTTTTCTGCTTTAAATAATCTCTCATAAACCGTTTCTCTAGGATCACATTTTAACCCATTATCACACATGATAATAAAATCAATACCACCTAAATCATACGTTTGTTCAGGCTCTGTAGTTTGTGTAGCACCTGTTGTATTTACTGTTGTATTTTGAGTTGTAGTACCCCCACAAGCAACTAAAGTGACTAGAAATGCTATCATAAGCATTAAACTAAACATTTTTTTCATTACACTTTCTCTCCTTATCTTTTTAGTTAATTTATCCAACAATACCAGATCTTTCAATACCTTCTGTAAATAATTTCTTTTGTAATAATACATACATTAAAAGAAGTGGTAACATGGCTATTACTCCTGAAGTATTTAAAATCATAGATGTAAATAATGGATTTTTAGTTACGTCTTGGTCAAACAATTGCCATACTCCGGCTTGAGAAATAGCTGATTGTATATTGCCACTAATACCCATCATTTTTGTTGTTAACGTTTGTAAGGTCACATTTGCGTCTGTAACAAATACACTCGTAAAGTAACTATCATTCCATTGCCATACAAACGCTAAAATTGCAACGGTAATCATTACTCCTTTTGCGTTCGGTAACATAATTTTATAGAATACTTGTATTGGACTTGCGCCATCAACATAAGCTGCTTCTTCTAGTTCTTCAGGTACACCTCTAAAGAATTGTCTAAATAAATAAATAAATATCCCTGATTTTAATCCCATGCCTAATCCAGCGAATAAATATAATGTTGTCGATTTTCCTAAGAGATTTACGCCAGTATTTAAGAAATTTGTTAAACTTAATTTTAAAGGCAATTCTATTGTTGTTTGAGGTACAATGATTGTAAACATAACTAATGCAAAAATAATACCTGAACCTTTAAATCTAAGTCTAGCTAGCATATAGCCAGCTAGTGATGTTGAGAACAATTGTAAAAACATAACGATGAATGACATTTTGAATGTATTTTTAAATGCATTCCAATAATCTAGGATTATCATTGAAATCTCAAAGTTTTTAAATGAAAATTTTTCTGGTATCCATAATACTAATGGATTATTAATATCTTCTGGTGCTCTTAATGCAACTGCAAGTTGTTGTATAATCGGATATAAAATAATAAATGACAATCCGAATAATATTACATATTTTCCTAAAGAGACAATGGATGAACTTGCCTTTAACACTGCCAATCTTCTTTTAAGTGGTGAACTAAATCTTTTTTCATAGATATTCTTATATTTATTTGATAAAGTAACTTTACTTCTTTTTATAGTACTATCTTTTATCATAATAGAACACCAACCCTTTTAATGATCCTAGTACAACTAGGATGATTATTAAATTTATTCCAAAGTAAGACATTGCGATTGAGGAAGCTAACCCATATCGACTTTCGGTTACAGCATATTCTAAGAATCGATAAATTGGAGCTCTTGCAAAGCTATCAATTATGGTATAAATCGCAGCAGTTAGTAATATAGGCGTTACCATTGGAATTGTAATTTTCCAAAATGTTTCATATTTAGTTGCACCTTCAACTTTAGCAGCTTCATATAATTGATTTGGTATAGATTGTAATGCTGCAATAAATAATAAAATTTGGATTCCTGAATAATTTACAATCATAAATATACGTTCAACAGAGCCTATAACAATATCAATAAATGATCCACCGATACCAATTTCCATTAAGAAAGTGGTAAGTTGTGTTGTTAATAGAATATTTGCTGTAGTATTATTTTCTAAGTATAAACCAAAGCCTTTAGACATAGTCGAAGATATAATCGAAATATTATATATTACTGGTATAAAGAATATTGCTTTAACAATTTGATGTCCTTTAAATTTAGTATTTAATAATACTGCGATAAACAAACTAAATATCAAAATAATTGGCAAATCTATTGCTAGATTTTGTACAAATAATAATATTTGTACGTTAAATATATTGTTATTATCAATAACGTATTGTGTAAATAACTCTATATAATTTTTTAACCCAACAAAGTTAACGAGTATTTTCGTTCCACTTGGTACAACATCGTTAAAACTCCACCAAAAGCTCTTTAATATGGGTGGTAAAAAGAATAAGAGAAAACCAAGTGCCCAAGGAGTAATAAAGATTATTCCCCATACTATTTTTTGTTTATTATAAGGAATCTCTGAAAACTTTTTCTTAATCTTATATACAATCGATCTTTTGATGAATTTCTTTTCATGTACAATATTTAAATTAGCAACAAGCCTTTGAATTTTTGTATTAATTCGTTGAATTTGTCTAGAAACATTTATTATTCTCTTAACGTTTCCTTTATTTGTTTCTTGTTTTCTTTTGGCTAAAATAATATATTTTGCAGATAATTTTTCACATTTTTCATGATATTTTGCTAACTTAGACTTAATATTTCTTTCAATTTTTAAAAGTTCATCGTCGTTGGCATATTTGATTTTAGTGTTTTTACTAATATTGTTTTTTAATTTACTTATCATAATATCACCCCACTTAGAACTTCATATGTTAAATTATTATAGTCTATTTTGATTGAAAGATTGTTAGCATAAGTTACAATTACTACAGTACCATCATTATTTAATATTTCATGATTAACTAATTGTGATGAGTAAATTCCTAATTCATTCAATTCTTTATAGGTATTAACTGCATCATCAAACCAATTTTTATAATATGTAGAATAGTAGTTACTATATTCTGTTGTTGTTAATTGAACTGTATTTTCATAACTCCATGTAAAGTTTAAATTAGAGCCAGTCTCAATAGCTTTTAATTTATGCCAATCGAATGATTTACTATCATCGACATTAAATGCTTTACCACTATAGTCAACACTTCCACTTAAGACTAATTGTACAAACGGGATTGATTGATCAACTATTTGATAATTAGTACCCGATGTAGCTACATCTAATGCATATGTCATATGTGGATAAGCAAACATTAATGGGTTTCTTACCATAATCTCATTAAATGACTCTTTTGTTTCATTTAATGATTGATTAAAGTAATTGATTGAGTCATTTCTAAAGATTAAGTTTTCTTTATGGAATGAACTATTTAATTCACTACCATAATCAATAAATCCAATTGAATCAAAGCCATAATCTATATACTCTTTTTCAATGTCTTTCATAAAGTCAACTGAATTATTTGCTATCATTGAATAATAGGGTGTTGTTGAATGGTCAGGTAACAGTGTCGCTTGATTATAGTCATATCGAGTGACACTGCTCCAGAACATGCTATATATTACGTCATCTTTAACTTTTATATTTTTATCAGTATAAGCAGTATTAACATATACCTCAGGTAAAAAATTAACATTATTCGTTTTTAAATAATTTGCTAATTCTGTAAAGTTTTTCTTAGTACCCACTATACTATTAAAATTAATATTACTCATATAAGTTGGTTTAAGACCGTCATTAGCCCATCCTTGATAAGATAAATTAATATTTTGAATACCTTCATTTAATAATTCATCAACAATTTCTTTAGCTTGATTCGTATTTGTTAATGATTCAACTTTTTCATAAGGAATACCCATGAAATGATCTGTTGTTTTGTATCCACCAAGTAATGCTAAATTAAAAGTTCCATTTTTTGTTTTATCAAAATCAGCTTTTAAGATTCCTTTATCAACTAAATAATCTTTATATATATTTGCCATTCCTACATAGTTTTGCTCGTCGCCTTCTACAAACATTAATTTAGAACTAAAATCTTCAGTATTAAATTTTTCAGTCCATACGGTTACTTGTTGATCAGAACCAATTCCTGAGAAGATGTATGCATCTCTTTCACGAATGAAATAACGATAATATGAATAAACATATTTATTTTTTAAAATGTTACTACTATATTCTGTTTTAAATCCTGAATATAATGAAGTCATAGAAGCTCCTTCTTCAATCAAATGAATGAAGGTTTCTCCGTTATTATTCATACCATACATGGGTAGAGTGATGTTTTCTTGAGGTTCTGGTGTTTTAGCTGTTGTTGATGAAATCGCATTATCAGCTCCATAAATTCTCTTCGAATAAGGTAAGCTGGTATATTTATTATTATTGAAATCAATAAGGACACCTGAGCCATCGGGGATCATCACATAACCGTTAGAATCAATATTTCCACTACCAAAGTAAGGTAAGATATCAATATAAGCAATTTGAAATTCACTTGATTCTACAATGGAATCATTTATTAATTTAAAATCTAATCCTTCATTAGTTAAAGTGTATTTTACACTAAACTGAAAAGTTGGTATTGCTTTAGCACTTTCAAATCCAAAGGTTTTATTATCTTCAATTAAATCATCTTGAGTATAACCACTGTGAATAAATAACAAATCATACAATATTTGAATACCATCTGAACTATCAATATCTCGAAGATAATAATATGTTTCTCCAGTACTTTCATTTTTATATAAAGTGTATTGTGTAGTAAAAAATTTTAAATTTCTTCTTACTTTAGAATCATTATCAGCTATTGCTTGTAGAGCAGGTATTATTCTTTGTTCAAATTTTTCAACAGGAATCATTCGAGGTAAATCATCAATAGATGTTTCATGTTTACCACCAACTGTATAAAGTATTTCTAAACTGTTTTCGATTTCTCTAAAAGCATAGTTTCCATACTTTATACTTTCAGCGTTCACTCCCATTGCTTTTGGACTTTCAAGAGTTCTTTCATAATAGATGGTAAACAATTCTTTAACATCTTCAGGTAAATTGCTTCCATCTGGTTTTGATGACCAAATCGCACCTGTAACATTATCTTGGATTGAAAAATGAGTAGTATTAGTATCAAGGATAAAATTAAACCTTGTATTACTTAAAGTTACATTGTCTTTATCTATATCATCTTTTTCAATAAATCCTTCAGTATTATAGGGTTGTCGTGAGACAAATTGATTATCATCTTTGGCTGCAATCAGGTATAATGTAGCACCAAAAATAAGAAATACTGCAAGAACGATCAATTTTACATAATTTAATTTAAAATTTTTAATTTTTTCTTTAATTTTATACATTACTTTCTTATAAAAAGGAAGCGTATAATAATTATTTATATTTGCCATCTCTTACACCTCCCTATAAAAATCTCATTACATATTCTCTATACACTGAATATCCAAAAGAATAAACTTGTTGGAACAATGTTAGGAATAAAAATGCGATAAATATTATTACACCAATTGCTATGACTGTAGCTATTAATGTCACAAATGTTTTTAATAAACCATATTCATGAATTACTAGTAATCCGAAGAAAGCCATAAAGCACATCAATACAATTGCGATAGTTTGGAATGCTTCATAAAACCCTACTTCTTCAATAATTAAAAAATTACTATATATAATATTTGGAAGCATAATCCATGTAAAAGGTGCTATTGAATAACATATCACCGAAAAAATTTCAATCATAGTTCCTTTGCCATCAAACAAGGATGTAATTGACCAGTTGCCTACTGTGATTAGTGCAACTGGTACAACTACAATAAGAATAATTCTTAGTGCATTAAAATTTTCGGGATTATTTTGATTAACAAGAAATCCATTACCATTGTAGGAAATAATTAACGTAAGAAACATTAAAACTAAATAAAAGATTGCTACGTAACTTTTGCGAAGTTTTTCACTTTTAAATTCAGAAAAACCTTTAATTGGGTGAGTAAGAATGTAAAATGGTACTTTAAACAAATCATTAAGGATATTAACGAATGTTTTTTTATAATCAATTTTTTTTAGTTTTGACAAAATTGCTTCCATTTTATTCTCCTCCTTCTTTTTCACGTTCAATAGAATTTCTTAAAGACTTGTAGAATAAAAATCCTAAGCCTAAGAATGCTACCATTAATACATAGGGTAATACATTATCTAGTTTTTCATTTCGATATTGTTCAAATGCTTTTGAATAGTTATATTGATCATGACCTAATTCTAAATTAATCATTGCATCTTCATAATTACCTTCTCGTAATTGAGCTTTACCAATTCCATTATAAGCTAAGAAATAATTTGAATTAAGTTTTAATACTTCTTCCCACAATTCTTTGGTTTCACTATATTTAGCTTGTAAATAGAGTGTAGTTGCTTGATTAATTAAATCTCCAAATGGTGTAGGTTCAAAGACAATTATACTTTTATTCATATTGTCAGTTACAATAATATTATTATTATAATAGGTTAAACTAGTTGGTTGTCTAAACATTGATGATTGACTACCTAACTGACCGAAGATATATAATAAATTACCTTCGTTATCGTAACTAAAGACTCTTCCACGTCTACTGTCTAGAATACTATAAAAATAACCGTCCGCACTTACCGCAACATCTACGATATTACTTTTTCCGACTGGAACAGAGTCATCATATTCTTCATAAATAGCGTCTCCAACCGGAAGTACATAACCATTTTTATTTAAAATATCGGCACCTTTAAAGTTTATCTTTTTTATAACATTTTCAACCTCAGGTTTTGATACGGTGTAAACATACCCGAATTGGTCAATATCAATATTAACGAATGAAGATTGTAACTTTAACGATTGCTTTTCTCTTTGTGCTTCAGATGATAATTTGTAAACTAATGCTTCAAAGAAATTCATCGAAACTGAGTTTGTCCCATAGAAACGACTAAAACTTCCATCAGGATTAAAATCCATAATTCCTTCAAATATACCAAAAGCGATTACGAACATTCTTCCTGTTCTATCAACCGCAATTTTAAGCGGTTTAAACGTCGTATTACCTTCAAAAGTTGGATCTTGTGGATTACTAACTTCTAATATTATCTCTTTTGTTTCAATATCAAATATAACAACTCTTTTGTTTTCTGTGTCAGCTACATATAATTTTCCATCACGAATATAAAGTCCGCTTGGTTTGTTTAATTTATATGCATTTACAGTTGCGTCATCTTCAGTTGTTTCAGGATCATCTACAATTACTTTAGGAAATGTATCTACAACTTGGTATTGATTATTTAAAACTAATATATGATTGTATGTTAAGTCTGCAACATATATTTTATCTTCATATACTACTACATCGCTAAGCTCACCTAATAGTATTGATGACTTATTACCATTTGCGTCTAATAAATTCGAGTTATCGATAATTTTAGCTGCAGACATACTGTTTGCTGATTCTATAACATCACCTAAAGGTGTGTAATTATATGAATTTGAAGCATTTACATTCGTTCTAGATAATAATAAGGTTAGTACTACAAGCATTAAAAATATTAAGTTCTTTTTCATCATACCCCTCCTTATTTCAAACCTGAACTTGCCATTGTGTCAATAATTCGACTTTGATTTATAACAAAGACTGATATTGGTACAATCAACATGATTACAGATACAGCTGCTGCTGCACCAGTTCTAGCAATACCACCACTAACGATTTGTTGCAAAGCGTAACTCAATGGCTTTAAACTTTCAGTAAAAATCAGTGAGCCACCATCAGTTGACCACAATGATTGGAATAATAATATAACTACTGTAAGCCAAGCGGGTTTAACAATAGGCATAACTACTTTCCAATAAATCGTATATTCTCCAGCACCATCCATTTTTGCCGCTTCCAAAAGTTCTGTCGGCACTCTCACCATAAATTGTCTCATTAAGAATAATCCTAATGTAAATCCCCATGATGGGATGATAATAGCCCATGGACTATCAACTAATCCTAATCCGCTTATAATCATGTAGTTAGGAATAGATGTAACAGCCGCCGAAAACATTAAGGAATAAACTACTATTTGATTTATTATTGTACGACCTGGAAAATCATGTTTAGCAAGAGGATAAGCAGCAAGGGATGCAATAAGCACATGTCCTGCTGTACCTAACAACGTCACAAATACCGTGTTATAGAAATAACGAAGAATAGGTATTTGTGTATTTCCAATTAAATTAAATAAATCAACAAAGTTATCAAATGTTATATTATTTGGAAATAATTTTGGAGGGAAGATAAATATTTCATCAAGTGGTTTTAATGCATTAAAAATGGTAAACACAAGAGGATATGCACTAAATAAGGCAAAGAGTCCTAACACTATTGATAAAAAGATGTCTCCTTTAAGTGATCTACTTAATCTAACTTTCTTTTTGCTTCTTCTTTTTAATCTTGATTTTTGAATCCAAGAAGATTCCATTGATCTTAATGAAGAAAGTAGTTCATCATTATTTGTAACGACATTATTTTCAGTCTTAATTGATTTTAAATTCTTTTTCTTCATATCATGAACCTACCCTTCTTAAGATTTTTTGAACTAATAAGTTAGCGCCCAACATAATCACGAAAAGTATTGTCGCGATTGCTGAAGCATATCCCATTTCAAGACGAGTTGATCCTGGTCCGAAATCTAATAAATGGGTTACAATCGTATGACCAGAATATTCAACAGATGGGTTACCCAGTAAACTAGTTGATACGCCAGAAATTCCTAATGATGAAGTAATTTGCATTACGGCACCAAACATTAATTGTGGTTTCATTTGTGGTAAAGTTATATACCACAATTCTTGCCATCTATTACGGATTCCATCTATCGCAGCTGCTTCTAATAATTGTTTATCAACCATTTTTAAACCAGCTGTAAACGATAAGAATGTAACTCCTAAACTCAACCATAATTGCACTATAATTAAGATAGGTAGTGCATTTTCTGGTGTTTGTAGCCAAAGGATTGGTGAATCGATTAGTCCCCAGTTAATTAAAAATGAGTTTAAGTAACCGTAAATATCACCAGAGAAAATAAGACCCCATAATAAATATGCATTTCCTGAAATAGATGGGGCATAAAAGATTAAAGTTAATAACCATCTAATTTTAGTTGGTAATTCATTAATTAACCAAGCAAATATAAAAGCCATAAAATAAGATAATGGTCCTGTTACTATTGCTAATATAAATGTGTTTCTTAATGCGATAATAAAGATATCATCATTTAAAAATAAGTTTATATAATTACCTAAACCAATAAATCTTGGCGCTTGTAGTAGGTCATATGAAGTAAAACTCAAAAACAATGATGCCAATACAGGTATAACAGTAAATACAGTAAATATTGTTAAGAAGGGTGCTACCATGCTATAATAAATTTTTTGCTTTTTAATATTTTTTACTAGTATTTTTCTTTTTTGGATTTTTAATTCTTTCTTTACTATATCCATAAACTACTCACTCCTTCTATAACCCAAATTCTTTTCGTTTACGTTCTAATTCCTTATTAATTTTAATGTGATAATTATATAGGCTATCATAAGGATTTACGTTATCATTTATAACTGATCTAAAAGCATTATCGACATAACGTCCAACAATGTAATCTCCTGGTACTACA
The DNA here is from genome assembly GCA_029240795.1 of Haloplasmataceae bacterium. Classification (GTDB taxonomy): domain Bacteria; phylum Bacillota_I; class Bacilli_A; order Haloplasmatales; family Haloplasmataceae; genus JARDZP01. The sequence goes on from JARDZP010000010.1 coordinate 31,032, forward strand.
GGCATACCTTTAGCATTTTCTCTTGCTTCATTTAAAATGATGTAATCTTTAGTTGCCCAAGGTAATTGTTCAAAAGCTTTTAAATTTGCTGTAGGATATCTTGCAGCAGCACCTAAGACTGCTTCCATATTTCGAGCATAACCTAATTGAGCTTCTTCACCTAACCACCATTTTATAAATTCCCAAGATGCTTCTTTTTCGTCACTATTATTCATCATGACAGTACCTGTTGTTTTAGAAGTTGTAGTGTGATTAATTGTACCATCACTTTGAGTCACACCTGGAATCGAAGCGTAACTCCATAATCCATTTAATTCAGGAGCAAATACTGCTAATGTATTGTAATCAGTATAGTAAGAAACACCAATTGGCATTTCCCCACTTCTAAAGCGGTTTATAAAGTTTGCTGATAAGACAAACCCATAATCTGAATAAAATTTTGTAAAATCAATAAATGCTTTTGTACTTTGTTCTTCCATTAAACCTGAAAACTTACCATCTTCTAAATATAATGAACCACCATTTTGTTCAATAAGTGAATATAAGATTGGATTTACACTACCTTGTACACTTGGTAGATAAAAGTCTAAATAATTTTTTTGAAGGACTGGTAATATATCAATTACTTCATCCCACGTTTGTGGAACTTGATTTACACCAATTTCATTTAAAATATCTTCTCTATAATAAGTAACTAAGAAATCCTGTGTATCTGGAAGTGCATAAACGCTATCTCCAAAAGTATAAGGTGTTAGTGCACTTTCATGAAATTCCTTAGCGAAAATTTCAAAATCTTCAAATTCGGTTAAATCTTGAATAGCATTTCTTATACCCCAGTTAACTGGAAGATTTTCACCTATACCGATGGACACATCTGGACCATTTCCAGATAATGTTGCTGGTAGTAATGCTCCACCACTGACTAATTTTAAATCAACATTAATATTTTTATCTGTAGTAAACGATTCATCAATCATTTGTCTTATAATAGCTGCTTGATCTTTACCTGTTGAAATCCATACTGTTACAGTTGGACCCTCTGATTCCACATTACTATTCATTGTTTCGGAATCAACAAATGAACCGATAAACATGATAATTTCATGCCATAGTTTTTGAAAGAAATTAGTACTTACTTTAGGCAATTTGGTGTCATCACTGTGAACTTGTATATAATCAATTAACAATGGTTGTTCTGATATGGTCATAACCCAGTTACCTAGTGAAGATAAGTTTTGTTCTAATTCTCTTAAACCATTTTGAATATTTTTTTCTGATTCTTTGAATTTATTTAATTGTAATAGTGCTCTTTCAAAACTACCAATTAAACTACTTCTTTGACCAGATATTTCAATTATTTTATCCATAGACAATTCAAGATTTTGAATACTTTGATCTATTCTTAAATTTAAATCAGGAATATATCTACTGAGTAAATAATCTTGGTTTGGGTCTGGATTTAATCCTGTTTTCATAACGATTTCACGATAAAGTGATCTTAAATCAGCAATTGTTTCATCAACATTTCTAGCAATGTCACCATAAATACCGACACTTGCTTCTAATTTAATGACATTTTTTCCTTTTTCTAAATAAATTTGGTAAGGATTATCTTTATCTTCTCCAATTGTTATATTTTGCCAATCTGATGAATAAGGAAATTCAATCATTTTAGCTTCTTCAAATGGAACTTTTCCATTTACATATAATTTTCTTGTACTTGACATTCCTCGATTAAAATTTTGTAAAGTTTTAAAAGTAAGATTGTATAATCCATCCTCAGGAACTTCTATTTCCCACGAAATCCAATCACCAGCAATACGCCAGTTGTTTCCACCAATTGTATTATATCTTGTTATAAAATTATCATAAGGTTCGATTTTATAACTTGAAAAGTTAGCTACAGGTGCTAAAGTTGGTGATGATTTTTGAATTGAACTTTCACCTTGGATTTTAACATCAATATTTTGAACTTTGTTATATCCGTTTTGTTCGTATACTTTTTCAAGTTCATCGTAAGTTAATAGTTCTGTCTCTTGATACAATTCCATCTTTTCAATTACTAAGGGTTCACGATTACTAACGAAAGTGATCTTATTGACATTTTCATCAAAGTAAAACTTATAAGATTCATTATAATAACCTTCAGTATCTCGGATTGTTTCTTCAGTCCAAACTTTTATTTCCGTTTGACTTGGTTTTAAGTCATTTCTATCTTCTTCTCTTTTTTCAGTTACATCAAATTCATCTTTCCAAAAACGAGAAAATGAAATATTTTTTGCTTCTTCAAATGGATATTCACCATTAATCATAATTCCTTTTGAAATGGTTGCGCTTCTTCCATCAACCGTATAATAATATACTTTTATATTATAATAACCTGCAGTTGGCACATTAACATTAAAACTAACGTCACCAGTCTCTGGAATATATAGTCCTTCTTTTGATACACTATAATCATCGTTATATGTACTTACATATGGTTCATCATCATATAAACCGTTTTCATATTCATAATCAGTTTTTACATCAACGATAATCTTATCATTAGGATATACCAAAGGGAAATTACTCTTGTATTTTGCATAGTTTGAAACATCATTATTTGTCTCACCGTATAAAGACTCTTCACCGACACCATTGTTAGCGTTTACAGTGCTTGGGGCAAAAAGACTTAAACATACGATAGATATGAATACAAAAGTAGTAATAACAAACTTCTTCATATTTATTACATCCTTTCACATAGAAATCAACTGTTTAATACTAATATTAGTATAAACTACATAACCTGACTAGTCAAGTTAATTTTACACTCTTAGTTTAATAAAATAATTATTGTATCCTTGGTCTTAAATAAATATAAATATAATTAAATTTATTTTTATACTTAATATGTAATAAAAGCCAGGAGTAATAAATTTCCATATTTGTTTATTATAGACATGTTTTTTCATATAATCAAAAATTCTTATTACTATTCAAAATATCATCATTTTACAAAAATTTATTATTAAATATAGGACAAAATAATTTTAAATATAATAGTCCGAAAAGTACACTCTTCGGACTATATTTGTTTTAAAAATACTATTATTTAGAGTTTATAGTATATATTACATTTGTTGGATCAATAAATTGGTCCATCGGTGCTCTCCAACCATTTGGAGCAACTGGACCTGTTGGGAAAGTTTCCCATGGTTTTACATAATAGTAAGCAAGTAATTCTCTAGCTCCTACAGTTATAGATGTTTGATCAGCTTTAACTGCTGTTAAATTATTAGCATTTTTACCTATTAATAACATATCACCTTCAACTATTGAACCTTTAATATTAGTTATTTGTTGTGTATTAACTGCGTATGTATCATCTACAACCCAGCCTTGACCAAGTTTCCATGTTTGTTTAGCTAAGATATTGTTAATTAACTTTGGCTTACCTTCACTATTTAGTAGAACGACTGTTCCTCCAGATTCAGTAGGTGTTAAACCAAAATTAGCGTTATTAATATTGTTTATATCAGTAATTAAGAATAAATAGGGTGCGGCAGCAAAACCTGTTTTATCTATTGAAAAATCTGTATTTCTTCTTGTAAAATAGTTAAATGCTGTTGTTTCAATAACATCAACTGTATAATCACCTATAGTTAATGATTTAACTTCTCCTAAAAATACTTGAACTGCTGTGGATAATGGTGAGTCATAATGAACATCATCACCAATTGCTTTTACAGAAACATTATTATATCCAACATATACATCATTATATGAAGTTAAATCAAACGTTCCTTCAGTTGTATTACCAAGTTTTACTGATTTTCCAGCATATGAGATAAAAATATCATATGAAACTGCGCCATTTACTAGATCCCATGTAATTGTTTTTCCATTAATTGTTAATACAGGTGCAGTTAAATCTTGTATTTCAATTTTCTTATACATTAATGAATTTGATAAGTCTGAAGTAGACCACATATACATATCTTTTGTAATTGCTTTAACTGTAATAGCATATCCATCTTCACCAACTGGTGTTAATGGTAATTCTAAATCAGCCATTGCTAATGAAGTTGTCGTAACATTTTCTTTTTTTAATTCTCCATCAACGTAGATATCATAACCTTTTGCATTAGCAATTGCTTCCCAGCTAAGTACGTGTCGATTAATATTAATAACTGGTGCAGCAATTTTATCAGGTACAGCGATTGTTTCTGTATAACCTTCAACTAATTCCATTGAAGTTTGAGTGTAATCTGCATCAAATTGTTCTACTGTTAAAGCTCCTGCTTCAAATCCTGAATAGAAGAAGTTTTGAATCAAGAAAATTCTTCCTTTTTGATCGGCCACGTTACTAGAGAATATTACGTAACCACCATCAGGAATTAAAGTATCAAGTTGTTCAACTAGACCTTTAAAGTTTCCACCACCATTTGTGACATCAACACCATTAGTCCATGTTAATTCAGTTGTTTTTAATACTCCTGCATCACTTACTTCAACAACAACTCCTGCTGCTAATCGAACTAATTTAGGTTTCATATCATTATCGACTACAACAATGATACCATTAGGGAAGTATGGTACACTAGCATTGTTTGTATGAGAAGCTTTATGTTCATTGTATTCAGTTACAAAGAATTCTTTAGTCATGACTTGTACAATATCAAAAGATCTAAATTTAGTTCCTGAAGTTGTATAAGTTAATGCTTCTGTATCGTTTAATACATATTCAGCAAATTTACCCCCTATTACGATCGCATTTAACGTACGAGTTAACGTATCAATTACAGTCACTGTTTTTTCAACAGTTGCTTTATTTCCAGCTGCATCTTCAGCTTGAATTACAATTGTATAATCACCTGGTATATCTTTTTCATAACCACCATAATTAATAACAGTTACTTCAACATCACTACCAACTACGTTATCTCTAGCAGAAACACCTTCTAAAAGATTAATTTCTTCACCTTTTAAATGTTCAACACCTTCTAATTTTCCAAGCACAGCACCAACAAAAGCAGGTGGTACTTGATCAGTCGAACCCGAAGTTGTTCCGTTTGTTGTAGCAACAGTCGTACTACTAGTATCTGTTGTAGTTTTACACGCAATAAGTGTTAAACCAAATACAGAAACTAAAATGAATGACAACAATTTCTTTATCATATTTTCTCCTCCAATTTTTGTATCTAACTTGTCTATATATATTGTAAACGATTTAATATGTATAATCAAGTGGATATTATTAGAAATAATCTATTTTTTCATTAACAATGATATATCTAAGTAAATTCTAAATGAGTTATTTAGGAATTATAGGCAAAATAAAAACTTTCTAAGTTAAGTAAATGATCACTTGTAAAGAATTAACATTTATGTAATTTTTTACATTTAATATAATCGTACTTAGAAAGTTACATAATTAATGTGGATAAATATATATTACTTGAGTAGAATCATTAAACTCTTCAATAGAAGTTCTTAATCGAAGTTCCATTTCCATTATCAAATGAATATTTGAAATTGAAAATATGTTATTTTATCGGTTGTTCGTAAAATTCTTCTAGTAACGAGTTTTCAGCAGTTGTTTCAAGAACAACTATTGTATAATCACTAAATCTTCTTCTTTCTTTTGAATGGTATATGTCATATTTACTTGATTATTTATTGGAGAAGTAGTACTTGGATGAATTTGAATATTTTCTCCACCTAAACTAGCATCTAAATTATCTTTATTAACTGTAAATCGATCTGCTATTGGACATGTCAATACTCCAGAACGTTCTTCGGTCATTGGAACACGATACATTGTGCTATTAATTTTACGATATAAATAAAACTCATGCCAAGTTGCTGTGTTAACAAAAGAAGTAGTATCAGCAGCAGGTAAACCAGAATGGTTTACATGATCGATTGCATTAACACGTTTAAATTCTGCAGGAGTATTCATTCCTTGACCTGGTGAACTAAAAATAGGGCTTTTAAAGTTTTCAGGATCTTTCCAACCATATGCTTCACGCATTTTGACTGAACGATCAATAGTTGATTTTTCAAGCACTTCTATTTGAAGTTGTAAAAAATGAGGTTTTGGACTGTAGACAATCATTCTTAATTTATCACCAGGAAGGTAATAATATTGCGTATCTTTTTTATCCCAACCTCCCCAACAGTTTCTAAATCTTCCATTAGCTGTACATGAAACTGAATAACCGTCATAACCACCCTCACCTTCATAATCATAATCTGTCGTTGTAACATAACGCCAGTATGGTCTAAAAGCAGCACTACCATTAGTTAGAGTTTCACAATTTGATCCGATACACACCCTTGAATATGAAAGACCAATGTCAGATTCTGCTGAAGCATTTCCACCCATATAAACTGATGGGTTATCTAAATTAATTGCACTTGGATCAACTAAGAATTCATCCGGATTATATAAATCATCTTGGTAACGAGTAATACTAAATTCTGGTAATGTCACGATCCCTTCAGCACCCGACCAAACGTCCCTTGAGGAAACTACTTTGTGATACCAAGATCCAGGCGCGCAACCAGGAACTATTGGTTTTGCTGCTTCATTTGAAATATCTTCTAAAAATACAGATGGAGCAGGATAAATAGTTGTATCGATTACTGTAATGATTCTTGTGAGTGAATCAGCAGCATTACCTGCGTTATCAACTAGAAAATAAAATATTTCATAAACACCAGGGACATTCTTGTCAAAATCACCTAGACTCACTTCAATTTTATTTGTGAGATTTCCATCCACATTATCAAAACCTGTGATTCCTCTTAGAAAATCAAAATCTTCACCTTGATTAATTTTAACTTCATTTTCATAGGCATTTATCTTGAGTAACGGTTTATAAATATCCACTTTCACTGTGGTAATTGCTGTTGTCGAAGAATTTGTAGTATTTGTTATTGTCGAAGTTTGTTTATTACAACCAGTTAATAAACCAA
>JARDZP010000157.1 GCA_029240795.1 Haloplasmataceae bacterium
ATAATACATAGACTTCACACCAACAAAAAATTACATAGATATTTTATACTTCATTGCGAATAAAAACAATTGATCGTTTTCAAGTCTATTTTCCTTTATGCCGCTAAAACGCTGATTATATGGATAATGGGAAGCTGCTAAGAAGCAAAAAGAACCGTCCCTGGTGCTTTCTTTCTATTGTTACAAGAACTTTTTAATCAGTAATTCCGTGTCATTAATTATTTCAATTCGAGGGTAATCATTTTTTCCATAATCAATGAATATATGTCCACGGGATGTTTTTACCTGATAATGTGGTTCATCTTTTTCACCTATATCATTCTTAGCAAAACAATAATCGGAAGTACTGTACCTTGAATCGACATTTCTTTTATCATTTGTATTCACTTTTTCAGATACAATGTTTAAACAACGGGTTTTTTTATTTTTCATGTAGTCAAACATAACGGTACTAAAAGAGGACTGCAAACCATGATGTGGAGCTATTAGTATATCTACTCCACCCGCTAATCGAGTTTTTAACGATTGATTTCTGCTTATAATTTCATCCATGCCTGTTTTTTGCAAATCCCCTGGCAAAAATATTCGATGGTCGTTTATAATTAAAAACACTGCGATGCTGATGTTATTACAATAGCTTTCAACACTCAGTGCGTTTGATTGTTCGCAATCCCTTGGTGGAATGTAATAAATGTATTCAAAATCCTTAATAACTTCTTTTAGTGGTGGTTTTCTACCATTCAGCATTTTTCTAAGGATATCTACATTCGGATTTTTCTCTAACAATTTCCAATTTATATGATGTCCCGCTTGCATCCCATCATTATCGTTAGGGCATGTTAATAATTCAGGATAAAACTTATCGTTGAACTCACTTATGTCGGATAGGTGGTCGTCATGAGGATGACTGATGATTAATTGGTCAACATGATATTTTGTTTTGTCAATGTTAGATTTTAAATTTTCACGTTTTTTATACAAAGGAAGCAAAAAGTCATTTGTAGGACTAAATTCTTTGCTTTTTCCAATATCGACAACCAGTTTTTTGTCTCTAAATTCTGTATAAGTGGCTAACGCTCCCCCCACATTAAATATTACCTGCTTCATTCATTATGTCCCCCTTAGTTCCTTTTTTGTAGATATTTATCATTGGTTAAATTTTTCTATTCTTAATGTTGAATATCTGACTTGCTTTTTATATGAAAACAAGAGTAAAAAAACAATTATAAATATTGCCAACACATCTTCGTGACTATTATAAAAAGAATACTTAAATTTTAATATGTCAGACACCTTTAATATACTAATACATAAAAATGCAGACAAAAGACTTCTATAAGTATTGTTTACTTCGGACATAATCTCTAGTTTAGAATCCTTTGAACATGCACTTAAAAAATCACTATATTTTGCGAATTTAATAAATTTTATTTTTATTAACAAAGGTTCAATTATTAACGAACCAAACCTACTTACTATCATGCCGATAAAATAATAGTAGAACACACCTTCTAAAATATTTGCTTGTAAAAAATTGTAGCTTGTAATTTTCGAAGCTATAACAGCAGTCACGACCCCAGGTAATAGATAATTGAGTAAGTTGTAAGAGGATAGCTTTTCCAACATAATGCTTTAACAACTCCTTAAAATTTGAAATTTATCTAATAAAATGATTAATTTCTCTATATTGTATTATACCATATTTATACAGTTTTTTAATTATAATAAATTTCTCATGCATTTCTACAAATTTTGCAAAATAAAAAAGACTGACTGACCTAACTAAAACGGTTGGTAAGAATAAAAAAGATACCCTGTAAGTAATATTAAGTCATGGTGATGCCAATGTTTACATAGGGGGGATTACATTAAGCATCCGTATCTAAAATGAGATACAGATAAAAGACACTATCAATATCTTCAATTTTTTTCTTTCTTACAGCCGTTTTAGTTGAACCTTATTAAGTTGAAATCTTTACTAATATAACATTATTATATAACTGAATATTAATAATACTTGAATCAAAATGCATACATTAAAGAGATAAGAACATCCAAACCCCCAGTATTTATGCCACTTCAGGAAAATTATCCCAATCTCATAAATGAAGAGTTCTAACCCGCCAAGTGAAAAATTCTAATCCCCTAGGTGAGAAGATGCACAATTCACCTTATTTAATCTAATCAAAACGTTATTCGACATTTAACGCCCTTTAATAAATTATATATATTGAGGCAGATGAATATCATATAAAAATTATTAAAAGGAGGTAGAAAAATGTCAAAATCACATTAAAAACTCATTAGAAGACAAACAACAATAGTTAATTGAAAACAAATGAAATTACCAAGGAAATATCGGACAGTAAGAATAGAAGTGCCAGGCACGACAGTTAGACAGTTATTAACTAAATTTACTTTATAATTGGCACTTAATAATACCCTCATTACTTGTATTTCGGTTCACTGTACCATATCCTAAGATTATTAAGAATTACTTAGCATTCAACTTCCTATTATAGACATTAGGCGTTACATATTAGCCATTACAATCAATACTTTAAAGATACATGATCAAGCAAAAATTTCTCAAATATACTATTTACTATGACCTTACTACTCTTAACACCCTAATAATAGCTTTTATATGCAAATTACCCAAATAATACCAAACTGCTTCAAAATTTTCAATTATATCACAATCCCTCAAAAATAAAAGCTTATATTTAGATATTTAACCTAAATATAAGCTTCTAATTAATATAATCTTTATCCTTTTTTTAGAAAACCATATTTTGTCTTCCATAGTCACAACTAGTTCGCAAGTTGGTTACCAACTATATTGTATGTTTACCAGCTTTGTTGTACGTAGATCAACTTTATTGTCCTAAAACAGTTGGTATCCACCCTAATCCCTACTCCACAGTAACGCTTTTCGCCAAATTCCTTGGCTTATCAACGTCGCAGCCCTTTTCCACTGCCATGTAGTATGACATAAGCTGTAGTGGTATTACCGATACGATCGGTGATAGTA
>JARDZP010000158.1 GCA_029240795.1 Haloplasmataceae bacterium
TCTCAATGCTCCTTTATATTCAGACATGTTGACTTCCATGGCTTGAAGCGGAGTAACCTCCAATGTCAATGTCACATATTCTTCTTCGCTTGCTTCTTTGTCAGCATCTGATAAGTCGTTGCCAACTGCCAAAACTCTGACATTTTCTAAGAGCATTGTAGTATAATCAATTGTCTTTTTTTCTGTTGCTCCTGCAACATCAACTTCTACCTCATATTGTCCTATTATATCTACTCTATTATCAGGTATTATCATGTTTGATAAACCAGTAGTATTACTTACACCTATTGTAATAGCTCTCATATTAGGTTTAATCTTATAAGCTAGAGTACCATTACCAACACCAGGAACAACTAATTTACTTGATAGTACTTGTTCGCCGGCAATAATTTCGGATGTAGAAACTTTTCCAATAACCTCATTAATATCCTTAATTGACTGACCATGAATTGATTCATCAGGAAACTCAACTGATTTTATCATGTCAGCAGTAATAGGAATATTCGGGTCTATATCAACAGCTGCAACAATTACTCCTATTTTTGAAATTTCTGTAATAGTTTGCTTACTCATTGTATTTAGATAATTATATAAAAGAACAGCAACAAGGACTGCTGATATAAGTGCTAATACTTTTATTTTTCTCATGTAACCCTCCATTTTTTAATAATAAAAATATTTATCGCTCTAACTTCATTACAGTTGTAGAATCTATAGTAAAAGGTCCGATTTTAGAAAAAAAAGGGAAGAATGTATCAGTTTCCCATGCAATTGTAACAACTACTTTATCAGTAATCGGGGTAGGTCCAACTGTGAAATCTGTTAATGTATCAGTAGCCATATAAGTCTTTATATAACTTGGAAGTTCATCATATACTGCATTTTTTGCAGCTGTTGTAGGGTTTGATTTAACAGCATTATCAATATTGTAATAAATGGCTACATGACGAGCTGCTTCTCTTGATGCGTTGTTTGCCAAAACCTGTTGATGAAATATCCACCCGAAATCAACTATACCACCTATTATTAATAGCAAAGGTAGTAATAACAATGCAAATTCTACCATTGCCTGACCCTTTTCACTTTTAAATATCATTATGTCACCCCTTTGCCTAATTAGGAAAAACACCGACACGACCTTTCGGACGAGCCGGTGCTTCTTATTGAAACTTCTATTAAGAAAGTGCAGTATTTACCTCAGTAAATTTATCGTCAAGTGTTCCTCCTAAAGTACCAAGTATACCAATTACTGCTAGAGCTATAAGCACTAGTATCAAACCATACTCAACCATTCCTTGACCACTTTCTTCATTCTTTAACCAGTTCATTATTTTTTTCATTTTAAACCCCCATGTTTTAGTTTTTTATTTAGAATTATTATGTATTTATAATAATCAAAATCAAGTTTATTTTTTAACATTTACCGTATTAATAACTTAATACAAACACCTAATATATTAAGAAATATTCGAATTAATATTATTATATAAATTAACAACTCCATTTTTTAGAATTATTAATCCGCCTAATGCTACCAAAACTACCAATGCAAATAATAATGAATACTCTACCAAGCCTTGCCCACTTTCTTCTTGGATAATTTCATAACTTCACCCTTTATTTATATTAATAAAGATAACAACCCAATTACGTAACCAGAAATCATAAACGGTGCCATGGGAAGCATAGTTGACAAATAAATTTTTTTTAAAGCCATGCCAATCAATATAAATATTAGTAAAACAACCGCCATAACTCCAACCGAAGTAATAATTAAGGGATAACCAAGAGCTACTCCCATGGCACCTGCCAGTTTCACATCACCTGCACCAACTTTACCAAACCCTACAAAGCCTGCAATAGAAATGAAAACAAACATCATTACAATCATTGAAATTAACGATCCAATCAATGCTTTTGGTCCAAAATTAATTATTTGAAAAATTATACCCAAAATTATTAAAGTTAAAACAAGTTCATTAGGAATTATTCTGGTTTTTATGTCAATATATGTAATTATTAATCCTAATGTTATTTGAATGCCTATTATTAATGCAACCAAATCGTTTTCGATAATGTAACCTGCGGATGCCCACGCAAGTCCATTAAATAAGCAAAGGCACACAATTAAAATTTTTGAATTTAAAAAGCTGTTTTCTCTTACATCATCTTTGCGATTTTTGAATTCAATTATTTTCAAAGATGCAAAAGGTATTTTGTACCCTATTATAGATCCTAAAACTCCATAAAAAATCGCAATTATTATATTCAAAGCCTACCTCTCAAGAAAATGAATGAATATGTTAAAGTATGTTATAGTTTTATTATATTTCAACCATATTACATTTTAATTACATTACAATCAAATACTAATTTTATTATAATTACATTTTAATTACTAAATACTACCACATAGGGATACATTTACATAATAATATATTGTTCAAAAAAAATCAATATATATAACAAATATTTTTTCAACTAAGCTTTGTAAATATTCAAGTCTTAATTACCTAATAGCACCTTTTTACTATACAGTTTTATACCTTCATTTGCATTAGGATGAATATGGTCTACCATATATTTTTCTGTTGAAGAATTCTGCATTTCATTATATATCGCCTCATTAGCATCAATAAACAAGTATCCGTTTTTTTCGCTATATATTTCTAATCGCTCTCCATATTCCTTTAACATTGCATCTCTTTTTTCAATTTCAAGTTTAGAATATGGATCATTGTTAAGAGCCAACCACGGGCTTATTAAAACAAATTTAGCATTTTTATTTAGAGTAGTAATTTTTTCTATTAAAGTATTAATATTTTTTACATATGTTTCAGAATCCATCGCACATGTTTTTTTATCTCTGTATCTAACATCATTGGTACCAATGGCTATAACATATATATCGGCGTTTTTTGCAGAAATTTTATCTGAATTCTCCAACAAAGTTTTTGTAGTTGCCGAATCCCATGCCGCTCTATAAACTGTTTTCCCCTCAAAAACAGCCATAAGAGGCTCATAC
>JARDZP010000159.1 GCA_029240795.1 Haloplasmataceae bacterium
AGGCACTCCAATTGTTTGTTATGAAGAATAATCAAACATAGGGCTGAAAAAACAGTATGATTAGCATAATATAATAACCGTGTCACAAATTGGTGACACGGTTATTTATAATTAGTGACAACATTAATTATTACTTGTAGTCGTACAATAAAGTCGTAAACTGAAAAAACAACCTAATGTTAGAAATTCATTAAATGAAAATTCAAAAAGTACAATAAAGTCTTTTCTTTTTACAATAAAGTTGTAAACTGGATAAAATAATATTAATATATTTTGAAATTTATACATTCTATTCGAATATAGATTAACATTTAACCTTTTTTTGGGCAATCTTATTCGCTTGTATTTTCTCATCCTATAAAACGTTTTTTATTTTCAATTATGGGGCAAAAGAGATGAAGCAATAAACATACTCCATCTCTTTTTATTATGAATTTAACGCTTTAATAATACCATCTTTCGTAAAGCTCATTGACCATGAAGCTCCAGAACCTCGAAGCTCAATTGGCGATATGTACGTACTATCAATTTTTACTGCTACGAGCTTCTTTCCTAATTCTTTAGCTTTTTTGATTTCCCAAATCTGCCAGTTCTTTTCGCCTATTTCAGCACTACGATAATGTCTTGTATCTGTTTTTTTACCAACAACTATAAGCAGGTAATCAGACTCCTTAATTTTGGTCGTAAGAACAGCTTTTACCCGGCTATAATCATTTGTATTGATTTCATCGGGCGTTTTATCGCTGATATTGAAATCAAAACTAGGATTATCGTTCCAAGCCTTTAATAGGTTTCTGTACTTTACATCTTCAGAATAATCAAAACTTACGCATACTTTCTTTTTCATTTGCTCATCTCCCATCATTCTATATTAATATTTGAAAAAATATTATCGGTAATTAAAACTTTTTGAATGGCATCAAACTTTTTAGATGCAAATGAAACACCATTCCGACCACTATCCAAATATTCATATTTAAGATTAAAACATTCATTCTCTAAATCAATGCGAATACTTGTAGGATAAACCTCTTCTTTATCTTTTAGACCATATGGCATCCTTCCCCAATCCTGTAATTCATCACACATAATAAGCAGATAGCTTAATGGATGATTCTTAGCATTGAGTTGTTGCAGATGAAATGGAGCCTTCATCAAACCATGTCTATAATAGTTATGGAGAATAATTGAAGTAGCGGAATTAACTATTGGAAAGTAGAAATATACTGGATTCCACTCTTGATTATCAACCAAATGATAAAACCATCTAAGAACAATCAAAGAACTAAAGTAACCATGGTCAACATACTTATTACTGCTCATGCGATTAATATAGTCAAACAGTTCTTTATTTATCACATCAAAATTGATACCAAACGATTCGCTAATTTCCATAGCAATCAAAGATAAAGAATTTGTCTCAAACTCTTTAAACTGTGGGTATTTATCGAAAAATTCTTCTTCATATTCCTTCTTAGGATTCATTTTTGGCAACAAATTAAATACATCCACATTAGTAATAAATACACTTGCTTCCAAACTGTTGCCACTTAATCCGCATTTACTTGACATGAAATTCAAATAAGATTTTAATTGATTGTATGAGATTTCAATAGGATAGGCGATATCGTGAAATAATGATGCAATGCCCCAACGATACAAGAACTCTTCGTGTAGAGTTGTATAATAATCATTATACTTACCATTATGTTTAATCCATTCATTAAAGTGTGCTTGGTACTTGGAGTTACTTATATAAATAGCAACGCCTAATAAAAAGGTATTGATTGAATGAATAAAATGGTCTCGTTGTTTTTCAGTTAAAACACCAGCATTTTCTTCAAAGACCTTCATTTCAGTAATCATACGAATTATCGAATCGTCGTTATTTATCATCCAATAAGAACGAGAAAAAACTTCATATACCTTTAAAGCTTTTTCAGTTGACATCGAGTCATTTAGAAAATTTATGACAGCATGTAAAAAATCTTTTTTTAATGTCTTGTTATTAGAAATATCTTCGTAAAGCTCTAATTCATCGAAAAACTGTTCACAGTATTTTAGCAAAGAGTTCATTCTCTACCCCCTTCTTCTTATATAATACTTAATTATTTTAAACAATAGTAATTTTATGCATTTCAAGGGCATCAACACTCACAATTATTCTATTATCTTCATTAAGTGGTCTTAATTGAATTTTACCATTGAAAAGCACCTTTTCAACTTCATATTGTATTTTGTCTATTTCTATTTGAACAGCTTTTTTCTTATAGTTAAGCAGTCCAATAATTGAGAATAACCATCCAGATAACAGAAGTGAAAAAAAGATGATACCAATTACTATAAAATCAAAACTACCAACACCACTATTAATAGCAACTTCCTTTGACATCTTAAACACATACCCACTAACAACTACTATTGAAGCGAATAGTAAAAGTAAAAGTACAAATTTAAGGATATTCCTTTTCTTATCAATAATATTTTCGATTTTAGCAGGTATCTTCTCAAATATATCCCATACAAGCTTCAAAATACTTACGTATATATAAGACATAAACAATAATATACTTATACCGAAAAATAACCAGTTAGGTATAAAAGTAAAGTAATGACCAATTGACGCCATTGATGCTATGATAACAAAGGTTATAACTACAAACTTACTTAGCACATAGATGAATCTGTGTCTTGAATCCATCAATGATTTTTCCAAATGATTTGCATCCAAAAAATTATAAAAATTTGAAAAGAAGAGCACAAAAACTATAAATCCAAGTATTGCGAAAACTGGACTTAGCCCCATCAAATTAATTAAAACTTCTATAATAACATCTCCTTAATGTAATGTAGATACTTATTCATTTCTAATTCAATAACCTTTATTTAAGATTGTTTTTTCGTAAGAAAATATTAATCTTTATTTTTCTTAATATAGATATCTAAGGCTTTTAATAATCTTAACATTGTAATAGCAATTAATACATAAAAAAGCACACTTGCAATCATCG
>JARDZP010000160.1 GCA_029240795.1 Haloplasmataceae bacterium
ATAATTTTGTATAAAATTATATAAAAATTAATTGACGATATTTATGTGAAAAATATATATTTTTCATATAAAGCGCAGCCCAAAATGTGTAAATTTTATCAGGAAGCCTTCAGGCTTCTAGACCCGCGTCGCTTGTACAAATTTATACATTTTTAGGTATCGGTATTCTTCATATTTTACAGACATATCACTTCTCGTAGCGGGAGCTTCTAGTCGGGAAAAGTATATAAATCTGTATAAGATTTATAACTCTTCTTTTTAATAGCGGTTACATTAATGTAACTAACTATCTGGGCTTATGTTCATGTGAATGAACATAAATTTAATTATATATGTTTCCATATACACTAAATCCACTATGAGCCCTTACTTGCTGATCTTTTAATAATAAAAGATTTTACAATTATAGTTTTACTAAAAACCCTCTTTGGGTTATTTTAAATAATGATGGATTGCATATGTTTTTTCCTGATATTTCTCTCAAATCGAAATATTTCCTCATTATATTTATTGAACCATTTATATCTGCATTAATTAATTTACCAACGGATGAGGAAAATAATCCTCTTTTTTCTCTATTTCCTTGATATATTTCTTGTTTTTTTATATCTTCTAACGCTAATGCATCGCATTTTGACGTATAATATTCATTAACTTCGATTATTTGCTTATCTTTTAAATGATATCTTAATGCCTTTATTATTTTTTTATAAGGTATTGATACAAATTTTCTATTTGTTGTTTTTCCTAAATTAACATTTTGTTTCCATTTTTCATTATATCCAATTATTAATATTTTTTTACTAGAATAATAAGTTTTTATGGTATTTACTATTTCTAATATATTTTTATTTATTTCTTTTTCTCTATTCATATATAATTTTTGTAACTTATTTGATGTATATTTATTATTTCTTGTTTTTAACTCCGATTTTTTTTGATTTATTTTATAATTATACAACTCATTTGTGCATTTTATTCTGGATCCTCGAATTATTTTTTGTTCACCCGTTGGATTATATATTGTCATTAGGTTTTTAACACCTAAGTCAATAGATATGCTATTTTCTGCAGTTATTGCAATATTATTTACTATTTTTTCTTTAACATACATATAACATATTTTATATTTAAATCCATCGTATAATGGTACAATATTTATTTCCTTTAATTGCATTTTATTTAGTTTTTTTGGTTTGGGTATCCAAATATATACTGATTTTTCATTTCTTTTTTCTTTTGTATTATCCATACTTACAAGTAATCTGTATTTATGTTTACCATCAATAATTTCTTCTTTTCTTGCGCTACTGAAAAAAGGTATTTTATATTTACTTCCTTTTTGTAAGTATTTAGGAAAATTTGCTTTTGTTCCTGCCTTTCTCGCCTCGTAAAAGGAACTTATCATGTCATAAACATTATCCATTGTATTGATAATAATATCACTTGTTAATTTTCTGTTAAATTTTTTATATAATTTATGGGCATATTGTCGTATTATATGTTGCTGGGAATAAAACTTTCCCTTAAATATAATATTTATTTGTGTATAATAACTGTCTTCTTTTTTGGAAAACAACATTGATTCAGTTTTAACATGATTTATAAATTTTTCATCCATTATTGTTAATTTCTTTTTATGTAATAATTCATCCTTTGTTTTTTGATAATTTGATATGTAAAAGGTTTTTAAAATATGTGTTATCACATCTGAATACAATAATTTATTAGTTTCTTTAGTTGGTTTAATTAAGCCTTTTAAAGTAAGACATTCAAAGTAAACTTTGTAATACAAGTCATTAAAATTATAATTAAATACAGATAGTTTATATTTTTTCAAATATGAATATAATATATTATTGTTATTTTGTAATGATCTAAAATTATCGGAATAAAATTTATAATATTTATCAAATATTTTATGTATGTGGTTTAATAATTTTTCTCTATCTAAATATTTATTCATATCTGACAAAGCATCACGATATATATCATCTTTAAATTGATTAAATGCCTTATAACAAAATAAATAAAAGTTATATACTGATTTAGTTTCTGTAGATACTTCATTTAGTATATTGTGTTCATTAGTTGAAAATTGATAAATACAATCAATAGTTCTGAAATTTTCTTTAGGTTTTTTAATTTTAACTTTTGGCTTTTCCTTTTTCTTAGGCATTGTAATATTATAAATATATATAATTAACATACCTTTATATACTTTATTTGAAAATCAAGTATATAATATTTTTGTTAAATTAATTAGTTTTATTTTTTCTATTTGAATATGTCTTAGTTGAAAAGTAATGCATAAGAGCTGTTAGTTCCTCAAAAATTTCAGTTTGATCATCTTTAGAAACTTTATTTAATGTATCACCAACAATAATGATTTTTGTACCACATTTATTAAAAATTTTTTCTAATGTTTTGAAAGATAGTCGTGTTAATCTATCCTTATATGAAATATAAACATTTGAAATTTTATGGTTAAGAACAAGATCAAGTAATAAATCAAATTCTTTGCGATCTAAGTCTATACCTGAATCAATTTCCTTAAAAATATTTTCGTCTTTAATTTCAATATTATTATTGGTACAAAAATTTTTAATAAAAGTGAGCTGAGTTTCAAGATCATTTTTTTGTTTAGCGGTAGAAACGCGACAATAAATAGCACTAATTCTATTATCATTATTAAATAATTTTAAAACAGATTCACGATCATAATCATAATAGCCATTATTGAGTTTAGTAGCAATAAGTTTACCAGATTTAACATATGACCAAAGGGTGACTCTAGTAATTTTTAATAAAGCTAAAACTTCATTGGATTTCATTATTGGTAAATATTGTTAATTTTTTATATAGATTAATATACTTTCCTTATCCTGACGCTGCAGTAGATAACGATAATCCTAGTTCTGTTTTTATTAGTGATAATTTAATCCTATCTCTAAGTAACGATTCATATTCTGATTGATTTTGTG
>JARDZP010000072.1 GCA_029240795.1 Haloplasmataceae bacterium
CTTTTTCGATTTCAATTATATTATTTGTAAATTTCCTTGCTTTATTAATGGTTCGATTTGTGACAGTCAGGTTGTAGTTAAAATATTTTTTTAAACAATAGAAAACAGCTCTTCCAGCTCCACCTGCACCAATGATTAAAACATTTTTATAATAGGGATCAACATGATTAACTTTCATTAATTGATAAAATCCATAAATATCGGTATTGTAACCATAAAATTTATGATTAATGACATGAACACAATTAACTGCTTGAACAAACTTTGCTTCTTCACTTATATGACTACAATATTTGATCAACTCTTGTTTATAAGGAATAGTGATATTAAAGCCATTTAATTGTCGTAATTTGACTATTTCCTTGTCAATATCATCAATATTTATTATTTCATAACTCGCATTAATTCCTAAACTTTTAAAATTTGCATGATGGATTATAGGTGATAAAGAATAATTAATATTTTTACCTATCACAGCGTAATTCATTTGTATTACCTATAATAAAGATCGTCTAATAAAGACCCCAACATTAATTGGAGCATGAATCGCAATTTGCATATTCATTTGATCCAGTGTTATATATCCTAATCCAGATATGACTATATCAACTTTATAATCAGGTAATTTAAAACTATGTTTTCGAAATTCACCCATTTTAGCATACTCTTCTTGACTTGGTGGATTCAACAGTTCACCGATATGATTATTGAATAAATCAAAAGCATTTTCTAACTTTGTTCGATGAATATGGATCTCATTGTTAAAGAAACATACAACTGAAGTTTTTTCACCAAATAAGAAATCAAATC
The DNA here is from genome assembly GCA_029240795.1 of Haloplasmataceae bacterium. Lineage (GTDB taxonomy): Bacteria > Bacillota_I > Bacilli_A > Haloplasmatales > Haloplasmataceae > JARDZP01. The sequence goes on from JARDZP010000072.1 coordinate 811, forward strand.
TCGCTAAACCATCGAAGAATAGTGTTTGTTTTGATTCTAATTGAAAAATCATAGGTTTAATTTCTTTTTTGGGTAAAATATGAGCTAAATTATTTTTATCTAGATAGTGAGCATATTGATGAGGATTTATAATTCCTGGTGTATCAATGATAAAAGCATGATCATCAATTGGAATTTCGATTAACCCAAGGGTTGTACCTGGATATTGGGATACAGTTACAACATCTTTTGTTTCTTCAGTAAACCGTTTGATAATCGCATTAATTAAAGTTGACTTTCCAACGTTTGTACACCCAACAACATAAACATTACGATTTTTACGGTGGGTTTCAATAACTTGTAATAATTCATCAATACCATGTCCTTTGTTAGAACTTGTTAAAACGACATCAAGTACTTTCAGTCCATATTCATTGATTATTGTTCTCACCCAGCGAATAATATTATATTCTTTTACGGCTTTGGGTAAAATGTCACGTTTATTAGCGACTAAGATCACTTCATTATTACCAATAAAACGAGATAATCCAGAAATCATACTTCCTGATATGTCAAATAAATCGACCACTTTTACAATTAAAGCATCTTCTTTAGCAATGCCATTTAGGATTTTAACAAAATCATCATTTGTTAAATCAACATCGGCGATCTCGTTGTAATGTTTTAAGCGAAAACATCTCTTGCATAATAAATTGGGGTCTTGTTTTTCTAAAGCAGACTTAGTCACGTAACCTACCGCATTTTCATGTTCTGTTTGAAGTAAGCTTCCGCAACCAATACATTTAATTTCATCCATTATTTTTCACCTTTTATCTTATATTTGCGTAAAATCTTTCTTTCAATGAAACGATTAATTTTTGTTCCAAATTTCTCGTTATTATAGTTTACCACATCTACTAAAATTGTATAAAAATTCATGCGATTTCCACCGATAATATCAGTTAATATTTGATCACCGATCATCACTACTTCATTATTTTTATATTCACTAGATATTTTTCGATAATTTCTTTTTAATGGTTTTCGCGCTTTGTGAACATATTTTACGCCTAATTCATCCGCAAATTTTTTCACGCGATTTTCACGATTATTAGAAATAATAATTAATTTAAATCCGATTTTTTCTGCATTCTTTTTAAATTCAATTATTTCAGCTGTAGGTAAAAAAATGTCGTATCCTACTAAAGTATTGTCTAAATCTGTAAGAATTAATCGCTTACCTAAATCATATAATTTTAGTAAGTCAATATCATGAATTGTTTTATGGTATTCATTGGGTATAAATAATCTCACTATATCACCTATTTCAAAAATTTACCAATCAATTATACTATAAATAATTAAATTTGTCATTGATGGGAGGGAAATTATGATTGAATTATTATTATCTCTAATAAAAATACTTCCTTTTTTAGGAAGCATTAAGTCAAAAACATTCAAAGATGTCTTAAGTCCAGAAGAGGAAAAAGATTTTTTAATTAAAAAAGAACAAGGAGACTTAAATGCGCGAAATAAACTTATTGAGCATAATTTAAGATTAGTTGCTCATATAGTTAAAAAATATGAAAATACACTAGATGAAAAAGACGATTTACTATCAATCGGAACATTAGGTCTCATTAAAGCGATTGATACATTTAATGATGAAAAGGGTACAAAGTTAGCAACTTACGCTGCAAAGTGCATTGAAAATGAAATTTTAATGCAACTGAGGAGTAATAAGAAGAAACGAAATGAAGTTTCTCTTAATGATCCAATAGGATTTGATAAAGAAGGTAATAAGATTACTTTAATTGATGTATTGCAAGATGAAAATCGCTCAATTGAAGATCATGTAGTCTTCAATGATAGCATCGATAAAATTTTAAGTTTATTACCTGAACTGAGTGACCGTGAATTTGAAATTATTACGCGTCGATTTGGTTTACATAATCGCAAACCAGAAACACAACGTCAAATTGCTAAATCACTAGGTATTTCAAGAAGTTACGTTTCCCGGATTGAAAAACGTACTTTAATGAAATTATATCGTATGCTTCAAAACAAATCTAATCCATAATTTTACTCATCATTTTTCTTAGTTTTTCTTGATAGTCAGTTTTTATTTCAATGGGTTCAATGATTGTAACATTCTCTCCTAAACTCAATAACCAAGCTAATATTTCTACCTTACCCTCCATTGAACCTTTAAAAATAATTGAACCATCACTTTCTTCAATTATTTCTTGATTTAATGCAACTTGAAGTTCTGAAATAAAAACAGAACTAGGTGGAGTAATTTTTAATACTAAATGGTACATTTCACCTTTAAAAATCGAAGTTACACCTGTAAAGTCACTCAATTTAAATTGAGGACTTTTTTTATATCGTTCATCTAATATTTCAATATGTTTCATTCTTACTAATTTATATTGGTAGGCTTTATTATATTTTTCATTATAGGTTATTAAATACCAAAAACCTTTATAAAAGAATAATTCATAAGGATCCCAAGTATATTCTTTTATAGTTGCGTCTAGCTTTTTATAGGAAAATTTAACTTTAGAGCAACATTTTAAAGCGTTTAATAAAATTTCAAAATTATCATTTTCAATTTCGATTAAACGATTAGAAGAAAGCTCTTTGATAATTTGATATTCCAATACTTCGTTATTTTTAAGATTCGCTTCTAGTTTTTCAACGACACTATGAAAGTTTTTATGATGGACACTTTGATCATTTCCTAATGTCTTTTCAATAAATTTTAGGGAATTGAATTCTTCGTTATTAATATTTAAATTAGAAAGCATGAGCGATCTACTTTTATCTAAACGATATCCTCCGTATACCCCTGAAATTGTTTCGATATAAAAACCTGCATCTATTAAATCATATCGTAATTCAATCAGTTTTCTTTCAGTCACTTCTAAGTAATCGGCTAGTTCACTTTTTTTGTATAACCTACCACTCGCAAGTTTTGTTAATAGTTTTAAAGACAAAGTTGTCTTACTCATATTATCACCTTACATAATTTCAACTAGTTTTTCGACAAAAATCGAAGAATTTAAAGATGCTTGATTGACATAAACATCAAAAGAAATGTGTGATTCAATCCCAGCGATATCAGATAAAGAACGTAATATTATAAATGGTTTTTTATAAAGATAACATACATGCGCAATTGAACATGCTTCCATTTCAACAGCTAAAACATTCGCAAAATGCGATTTGATTAAATCGATTTGGTGTGGTTTATTTATGAATGCATCACCTGAGACAATTAAGCCTAAATGGTATTTAAATTTTTCTTTTTTAAGAATTTCTTCAGCTTTTTCCATTAAAACTCGATCTGAATTAAAATATAAAGGCATTTGCGGTACTTGTCCATAAGCATAGTCAAATGCGGTAACATCAACGTCATGGTATGCTACTTCAGTCGAAAGAACGATATCTTGTACTTCACAACCTTTTTTAACTCCACCAGCTGTGCCAATATTAATCACATAGTCGATATTGTATTGTTCAAAAAGGATTGTCGTTGAAACCGCCGCATTTACCTTACCAATTCCTGACTTCATTAATACAACAGCTTTATTTTTTAAATTACCTTGATAAAAAGCTACATTTGCATAGCTCTTAAAAGTAACATCTGTAAGTTTTGCTTTGATAATTGCGATTTCTTCATCCATTGCACCGATTAGTCCAATCATTTTATTCCTCATTTCTAATAGTAACGTTAAAAAACTGTCACCTAGGGTGACAGTTTATGCTTTCTTTAAGATTACTTCAATAATTTCTATATTAAGTACTCCACTTGGAGTTGGAATATTAACCTTATCTCCTGCTTCATGACCAATTAATGCTTGAGCAATTGGTGAATTTATCGAAATTTTTCCATTAAATGGATCAGCTTCTTCACTACCAACAATGTGGTATTTTTCTTCATCACCATTTGGCAATTCTTTAAATACAACTATTTTACCAATCGTTATCGCATCAGTATGATCTTGTTCAATTATTTTCGCATTTTTAATAAGATTTTCTAATTCAACAATACGTGCTTCTACTTGAGCTTGTTCTTCTCTAGCTGCATCATATTCAGCATTTTCTGATAAGTCACCTTGAGCACGAGCTTCTTGAAGTGCAACAATTACTTCTTTACGTTTTACCGTTTTTAAGTATTCTAATTCTTGAACGAATCTTTTATACCCTTCTCTAGTTAATTCAAAACGTGATTTACTCATTTATACTTCCTCCAAAAAAAATAGTCTATTCTTTATTATATAACATTTTTTACAAAATTTACATGTTTTTAGCGTAAATAATGTGTTTAATTTTCGAAACGATGATATCTATAGCCACTTCATTGTTTCCACCTTCTGGAATAATAAGGTCTGCATATCGTTTAGATGGCTCAACAAATTGTAAATGCATGGGTTTAACTGTATTAATATATTGAGAAACAACAGATTCTATACTTCTTTTCCGTTCATTAATATCACGCAACAATCTTCTAATAAAACGAATATCATCGTCTGTGTCAACAAATATTTTAATATCCATTAATTCTCTTAAATTAACGTCTTCAAAGATTAAAATACCTTCTAAAATAATAATTGATGTTGGATATACGATTTCTGTTTCAATACGACGTGAATGAATAGTAAAATCATAGGTAGGTTTATTTACTGTTTCACCATTAATTAATTGTTTAAGATGTTTATATAGTAATTCATTATCTAATGAACTCGGATGGTCATAATTTGTTTTAAGTCTTTCTTCGATGCTTAGGTCACTTTGGTCTTTATAGTAATCGTCATGTTTAATGATTGTAACATGGTAATGATCAAAATTACTTGCAATTTTTCGTGTAATAGTTGTTTTGCCTGAAGCGGTTCCTCCTGCGATCCCTATTAAAATTGGTTCCATCAGTATTCTCCTTAAATATTTATTATTATTTTTACATAAAATCTATTATATACTATTTACCAACTTTTTTCAAATATATTAATATTTTGACATTTTATGTCGATTAGATACATTCGACAAAAAATGACAAAAAATAGAAAAGTAATCCACATACCAACGAATTTGTATACTTCGAGAAATTCTTTTAGATAATATTGTATTCTTTATATTTACATCTTTATGGGTAAATTATTTCTCACATAATTATTTTAAAGAAACATTATCCAAAGACTTCAATTACCTTTAAGTCAGTCATTTTTTTTGAACAAAAATTGAAACATTTTAATGTATGAAATCACTCATGTTGATTATGATTATAAATTAATAACAATTATCGGGTTGAATATTTAGTCGACTATTATAAAAATGGGATATCAATTGATATCCCATTTCTTTATCTTGTTTTTCTTATTATATCGTAAGGTTTTACTTCAAAAGGAAGTTTAATCTTTAAGATTTGTCGTGGATGACGAGCTACTTCTACTTCATTCATTGCTTCGTCATAAATTTTATCAATAACATGATAATCTTTTCTAAAGCCTGGTCCGAAAACTTCAATACTTTCACCAGGGGTAAAATAATTTCTTTGTTCTATTGTGGCGAATTGTGTCGATGCATCATATTCGACAACAATCCCTATAAATTCTTGCGTTGGTTTTTCTGATCTAATATGGTAAAGTTGTTCTTCTTCAGTTGGTTTACCACCTAAAGCACCAATTGAAGTTAATCGATTTTCTGCTTTGGCGATTTCATCAAAGTATAGATCTCCTAAAACGAAGTTGTCTGGATCTTCACAATAGTCATCAATTAATTTACGATAAGTACCCACTACTGTTGCGATATAATGAATGGATTTCATCCTTCCTTCTATTTTTAAGCTATCGACACCTGCTTCTATCATCGCAGGGATAAACTCAACTGCCATTAAGTCTTTTGATCCTAAATTGTAATAACCTGATTTAATAGATAATTGTCTATTTTCTTTATCAAATAATTGATAATTCCAACGACACGAATGAGCACACCCACCACGATTAGAATCGCGGTCTGTCATATTATTACTTAATGTACATCTACCAGAATAGGATACGCACATTCCTCCGTGAATAAAGACTTCGATATCAGCTTCTGTATTTTTACATACATCTTCAATTTCCCCAATTGTAAGTTCTCTGGCTAAAACAACACGTTTAACGCCTTCTTCATACCAAAAGTTAACCGCTTCAGAGTTTGAAGTAGATTGTTGTGTACTTAAGTGAACTTCCATATTAGGGACCACTTTTTTAGCAGTCTCGATAATATAGGGGTCAGCACAAATAACTGCTTCTACACCAGCATCATTTAATGATATCAAGTATTCCTCTAGATGACCTAAGTTTTCATTATGAGCAATTATATTCGTAGTGACATAGATTTTTGAACCATATTTTTTTGCGAATTCTACGCCTTCTTTGATGTTTTCAATTGTAAAGTTACTTGCACGGGCTCTTAAACTAAATTCTTTTCCACCGATAAATACTGCATCAGCACCATACATGATAGCGATTTTTAGTTTTTCTAAATCACCAGCGGGAGCAAGTAATTCAGGTTTTTTAGTGATAATACGTTTATCTTTCATTAATTTCGCCACCTTTATAAATTGTCTTTTTAAACAAAAAGCCTTCATTGAATGGCCGAATATTTTTTATATTATGTAATAAATCAAGATAGTTTGCTTTATTTTTAAGATAGAGTTCTTTATCAAGATTATAATCTGTTATCGCTTGATGATAAACTTTGACAATTTCTAAAAGCATATCATCATCTTTAAATAAGCCATCTATTTTAATATTTGAAATATTATTTTCAGTTAATTGATCCAAAACATTAATTGTACATAAATCATAACCACTAAATACATGGGTACCATTTTTATCTTCAATGATCGGATACTTTTCATCACGTTTTTCTTCAATCATATATAATTCTTCATTAATATGTTTTTCATCCACTTTTAAAAACTTGAAATAATTCGTAACTAAATCACGCATCGAGTGAAACATATTAGCAGCACCATGACCTAGAACTTCAACTTCTAAGATTTTTTTACTTCCAATTAAATTTATATCTTCAAGCGTAATTTCTTTCGCTATGGTTGCACGTTTAATCCCTTTTCTCGCAAAGAATTCAACAGTTTTATAATTTGTGATGTATGTTTCTGGATTATAGATTAATTTATGAGTTAAATTGTATTTTCTAGCTAATTGATATACTGATAAATCTCCAAAGATGATCCCATCCATATTTAAATCATGTAAATCATTTAAATAGGCATCGATTTCATTAAGTTCATACTCATGAACGATTTTATTCAAAGCGATATATACTTTTTGGTTCCGTTTATGACATAATTCAATAATTTTTAATATCTCATCTTTTGTAAAGTATTTAGGTAATCTTAAACCAAATTGTTCTTCACCTACAATAAAAGCATCACACATTGTTAATTTTTCAATGACAGTAAAACTTGTTGGTAATATAGTTAATTCTAATTTCATATTTATCACATCTCTTTTTTATTTTTTTATACTGATTGCGATTCCATCACCTAATGGACAAAAGTATGTATCGTATAATGAATTGTTTGCTAACCATTCATTATACTTTTTAATTTTACTTACGAGTTGTCGTGTATTTCTATTTTCAATTACATCTTCAAAAAGTAAATTATGGAAGATTAAATTATCAGTAATGACTAATCCACCCTTTTTCAAAAATTTTGTATATTTTTCAAAAAATTTTTGATACTGACTTTTAGCTGCATCAATAAAAAGTAAGTCAATAGTTTCAAAATTTTGATCTTCAACTTCTAAAGCATCACCAAAAATAACTTTTATCCTATTCTCTAAAGCAAATAAATTAATATTCTTAATAGCTTCATTATACATGACTTCATCACGCTCAATGGTTGCTACTACTATATCCTGATCGATTAAAGCAAAGTTAATCGCTGAATAACCAATCGCCGTACCAATTTCTAAAATTTTCTTTACCTGACTCACTTTAATTGTATGTATTAGAAAATCTAATCCTTCTTTTTGAATGATCGGTACTTTGTATAATTTTGCGTATTCTTCTAAAGCTTTGAGTCGATCATCACTTTTATTTCCATTATTCAATTCTAAAAAATATAATTCTTTATTCATTGTATCACCATTTAATCATAATCTTTTATATTATAAACCATTTTTACTTTATTTTCAAAAGAAATAACATTATTAATATTATCAGCAAAAATAATATTTTTAATAAAATGTGTTGACATTCAAGTAAGTTAGTCATATACTTAATTACATAAGTAACTAACTAACTAAGAAAGGAGTAAGCTCATGCGATTAGAATTTACTAGTGAGAAACCCATTTATTTACAATTAGCTGAATCTATTGAAGATGATATACTTAAAGGTATTTTCGATGAAGATTCTCAAATAGTATCAACTACAGAACTTTCTGTACAACTAAAAATTAATCCAGCAACCGCTGGTAAAGGGATTAATTTGTTAGTTGATGAAGGTATTTTATATAAAAAGCGAGGTGTTGGGATGTTTGTGAGTATTGGTGCTAAAAAATTAATATTAAAAAAAAGAAAAGAAAATTTTTATCAAAGTTATATCCTCTCCTTAATAGAAGAAGCCAAAAAACTTAATATTTCAAAAAGTGATATTATCAATATGATAGAAAGAGGGAATGAAAATGATTGAAATGAGACATTTAACGAAAACATATGATACTTTTAAAGCACTGAATGACATTAACCTAATCCTTGAAGAAAACAAAATCTATGGATTGTTAGGAAGAAATGGTGCAGCAAAAACAACATTATTAAATCTCATCACAAATAAAATTTTTCCTACAACAGGTGAAGTGTTAATTAACAAGCAAAATGTATATGAAAATGATAAAGCATTAAATGAAGTGTTTTATATATTTGAAAAGAATTTATACCCAGAAGGTCAAAAAGTAAAAGATGTCTTCAAATGGACAAAGGAATTTTATCAAAACTTTGATACAAACTATGCAAATTCACTCGCAAATAAATTTGGGTTAAATACTAAGAAAAAGATGAAGGAATTATCAACTGGATATATGTCTATATTTAAAGATATCTTAGCTTTAGCATCAAACGCTAAAATCTTATTGTTAGATGAACCCCTTCTTGGACTAGACGCAAATCATCGTGATCTATTTTATAAAGAGCTTATCGCTAATTATATCGCATCACCTAAAACGATTATTATTTCAACCCATTTAATTGATGAAGTTGAAGACGTCATTGAAGAAGTGATTTTATTAAAGAATGGTAAACTTATTGTAAATCAATCTGTAGAAAGTTTCATAAGTTCAACTTATCAAGTTTCTGGTGAAGAATCGAAAGTAAATGAATGGCTTCATGATCGAAAGTTTGTTGGATTAGAAAAAATCGGAAAATATCTATCAGCAACTGTACTTGAGAATATTAATGATAAAAACATAAAATTAATAGATGAATTAAATCTTGAGGTATCTAAAGTAGAACTTCAAAAATTATTTATTCATTTAACAAATTAAGGAGGAACTATGAATACAAGTTTAAAGGTTACAAAATATCAACTATTTGATTATAAGTTGGGACTTATTATTTTCTACAGTATTATCGCAATCATTTCAGTAATAATCATTACATCTAATGTGACTTCAGATGGTAACATGAGTGGAATAGGTTTATCAACAGTTATATTTATTTTCATCGTAGGATTAAATAGTTTTAAAGTAGTTTTCAAATTTATGCAAGTAAATAATGTGTCAAGAAAGTCATTTTTAATGGGTTCAATCCAAGCATTCTTAATTGTCGCATTTTTTATGACCATAATTGATTTCCTACTGGGATCTTTTCTAAAAAATTTATTTCTATATATCAGTTTATATGAACTCATCTACATGGAAAAATCTGTCCTCAAAGAAATTATATGGTCATTTTTACTCTATAGTTTAGCGATTAATCTCGGCTTTATGATTACAATTATCTATTATCGAGTGAATAAATTATTTAGAACGATCATATCAGTTCTTCCAATTTTCGCTGTGTTATTAATAATTCTAATGAATACAGTAACCAATGGTTTTATCTTAAAATCATTAAATAAATTCATATTATTCTTAACAAATCCAATAAGTTCAATGATCTGTTTGTTCATCGGGATCATCGTAATCTTATCTTGTTCATATCTTTTAACTCGTAGGGCTGTAGTTAAAGAATAAATATAATAAGTAATTATCTACAAAATGATTCAATAATATAACAAGCAAAAAAGTTAGGACATTGATATGATTCCCTTAAAGTAGACAGTACAAAAAAGTAAATTGTACTAATACAGAAAGGGGATCTTTTTTAATGGGAAGAAAAACTAAGTTTAGTAAA
>JARDZP010000073.1 GCA_029240795.1 Haloplasmataceae bacterium
AAAAAAGTAGAAGTTATGAACTTCTACTTTATTAATAAAACAACTGCCTCACAAACAATTCCCTCTTCACGACCTACAAAGCCAATTTTTTCTCCTCTAGTAGCTTTTACATTTACATTTTCAACATCTGTTTCGAGAATATTAGCGATAACTTCACGCATTTTAGAAATGTATGGAGCCATCTTGGGTTTTTCTGCGAATATTGTTGTATCAAGATTATTTATGCGATATCCTCGATCTTTAGCAAGTTCAAAAGCTTTCTTAAGTAATACTTTTGAATCAATACCTTTATATTGATTATCAGTATCAGGAAAATGTTTACCAATATCACCTAATCCTAAAGCACCGATTATGGCTTCAGTAATTGCATGTAACAATGCATCAGCATCACTATGTCCTAATAGTCCTTTGTGATGTTCAATCTTAACCCCACCTAAGATTAAATCTCTATTTTCAACTAATTGATGGATATCAGTTGAATGACCTATTTTTAAAATCATAAATCCTCCTTAAAATATTTATTATATATTTTGTCAGCGTAAATAATATCTTCTTGTGTTGTTATTTTTAAATTATCGTAATTACCTTCTACAACTTTAACTTTAATTTCACTATATTTTTCAATTAGAGATGCTTCATCAGTTCCTAAATAATCTTCGTTTTTTGCCTTAGTATGGACAGTTTTTAAGAGTGATGTTAAACAAGCTTGTGGTGTTTGAACAGCAACTAACAAATGTCTAGAAATTGTTTCTTTAATAAAGCCATCATTTACTATCTTTATTGTGTCTTTTACTTTTACACCAGGTACTGCACAACCATATTCAATCGCATTCATTTTTAAAGAATCGATTAAATGTTGATTAATAAAAGGTCGTGCTCCATCATGAACAAGGACAATATCATTTTTCACATGTTCAAGACCGTTATATACACTAAACTGTCTTTCACTTCCACCCAATGTAAATAAACAACGTTCATCTATTAACTCTGCCTTTTTTAATATTTCTTTTATGGTAGTTACTTCATTTTTATTTGTAACAAAAATAATCTGAGTACAATTTTTGTCTTGAAAAAAAATTTTAGAAGTTAAAGTTATTAATGGATGTTTTTGTATCGGCAAAAGCATTTTATTATAACCTAAATTCATTCTAGTGCCACTACCAGCAGCTAGTATTATTACACTGTAGTTCATTTTATCACCTTTAATAATATTAACATATATTTTGTATAGTATCAAAAAAATCTGGTTAAAATTAACCAGATTTTAAAATTTATATGATTTATATATTATAAAATAATATCAAATAAAGAAGGATCCTTTTTATCTAAATAGTGGGTTGAATTAATCTTTCTAATTGTTCCCGTTTTACCTCGAATTAATAATGTTTCTGTCTCTGCAATATTTCCATTGCGTTTAATACCGTCTAACAAATCACCTTTTGTTATACCGGTTGCAGAAAAGATTATATTATCATTTTTAACTAAGTCATTTAATTTTAGAACTTTACCGGGTTCTACACCCATTTCAAAACAACGTTTTAATTCTATTTTTGCGATATAGTGATTTTCTTCTGTATCACCTTTAACAGCATTTCTTAACAATAGACGTCCTTGCATATCTCCACCAAGCGCTCTAATAACAGCTGCAGAGATGACACCTTCAGGAGCTCCTCCGATACAATACATAACATCAACTTCACTGTATGGCATACAAGTTAAAATTGAAGCAGCAACGTCTCCATCTGGAATGGCGTAAACACGAATTCCAGCTTCTTGTAATTCCTTAATCACTTGTTCGTGACGTGGTTTTGCTAAAGTGATTACAGTTAAATCTTTTAAAGGTTTATTTAATTTAGCTGCGACATTTTTCATGTTCTCCAACATAGGTAATTCTAAATCTATTGACCCTTTTGCGTCAGGACCAACTGCTAATTTTTCCATATACATATCAGGAGCTTTTAAGAAAGAACCCTTTTCACCTACTGCTAATACAGCAATAGCATTATTTTGCCCTAAAGCTGTCATGCGTGTTCCTTCAATTGGATCAACTGCAATATCAACCTCAGCACCACTTCCAGTCCCAACTTTTTCCCCAATATATAGCATTGGTGCTTCATCGATCTCCCCTTCACCAATTACAATTTCCCCATTAATATTTACTTGATTTAAGATAGTACGCATGGCTAGAACGGCAGCACCATCAGCACTGTTTTTATCTCCTCTGCCTAACCATTTATAACCTGCTAACGCAGCAGCTTCTGTAACACGTGAAAATTCTAAAGCTAATTCACGATTCACTATATACACCTCCGAATGACTAATAAATTATATCAAAAAAAGATTAAAATCACCAGTTAAAATAAAAAAAACTTCACTTTATAGTGAAGTTAATTATAATTAGTAATCAATTCCAGCTTTTACAATATAATCATGATCCATTGCTGAACATGGAGTAACTGCGTAAGTCATTTTACAGTGAGGACACTTATAAACTAATGTATCCATTATTATATGATGACCACAAACACATTCAATATGAGCAGGATCGGGCATGGGATTGTTTGCGGCACCTTTTGAGCGTACTTTATCGGCTACAGCTTCGTTACTAACAAATTCACATCCACATTTAGAAACAACATTTGCCATTAATATTCTTCCTTTCATTAAAAACTATATACATTATACCAAATAATTAAAAAGATTAAAAGGATAAATATATTCTGGTTTTGCTTCATAAACCATTAATTCCTTACTAACTGGATGGTTAAAGGCTAACTTATAGGCAAATAATGCGATATTTTCTCGATCATTATTGACACCGTATTTTTTATCTCCATATAGTGGATGATTTATATGAGACATTTGTACCCTTATTTGATGAGGACGCCCTGTCTTTAAATCAATTTTAACAAGCGATAATTCGTTTTTAAAGTCAATTAATTGGTAGGATAATTCTGCCATCTTAGCATTATTTATATCTTTATTAACTACACTTACGGTATTAGTCTTCTCATCTTTTAATAAATAATTAATTAAAGTTTCATTTGTACAAGTTTTGCCATGAACAACTGCTAAATAATTTTTTTGAAAATTGTGGGTTCTAATCTCTTCACTTATTCTTGACGCTGCCTTGCTTGTCTTTGCGAATACCATAACGCCACTTACCATTCGATCTAAACGATGAACAAGTCCTAAAAAAACGTTCCCTGGCTTTTGATATTTTTCTTTCAGATATTGTTTTATGATTGTTAACATATCAATATCATTCGTTTCATCAGCTTGACTTAATACACCAACAGGTTTTATAACAACAATAATATGGTTATCTTCATATAATACATTTAATTTAATATTATTTTGATTCCCAACGGCCATAAATTCCACAAGGTAAAATTAAACCTGAACTAGTGGTTTTTAAACCAAGTTCACCTGATTGAAGATTTCCGGGATAACGCTTATTAACTGTTGTTTCCATGATATTATTTAACACGATACTAGAAAATGCTGATGTATAACTGTTTATGATGTAAAATAAGGGTTCATCTGTCATGACATTTAAAGTTAAATTTATTAAATTTACTAATTGTTCTTCTATTTTCCAAACTTCTTGTGTAGTTCCACGACCGAAAACAGGTGGATCCATAATAACTGCATCGTATTTATTACCTCTTCTAGTTTCTCTTTCCACAAATTTAATGACATCATCTACGATAAAACGGACATTACGATCGTCTAATTTCGAGAGTTGAATATTTTCTTTAGCCCAAGTAACTACACCTTTAGCAGCATCAACATGACACACTTCAGCTCCAGCATAAGCACAAGCTACTGTAGCACCTCCCGTATATGCAAATAAGTTTAAAACTTTAATTTTTCGATTTGCATTTTTAATCTTATCAATCATAAAATCCCAATTAACAGCTTGTTCGGGAAATAAACCAGTATGTTTGAATCCTGTTGGTCTTATGTAAAATTTTAATTCACCATAGTTTAATGTCCATTGTTCCGGAAACTTTGATACGGCCCAATGTCCACCACCAGTGCTACTTCGTTCATAAAAACCATCATATTTATTCCATACTGACTTATCTTGTCTTTCCCAAATTGCTTGAGGATCAGGTCTTCGTAAAATAAATTTACCCCATTGTTCAATTTTTTCATTATCTCCAGCATCCATTAACTTGAATTCTGTCCACTTTTCTGCGATTAGTAGCATTTATTTTTGTCCTCCTGTATTATAGGTATTTTTCAAATCTTAAATCATCATACCATGAACCTTCATAATATGTAAAATTGGGAACCTTTGTAATATGTTTATATCCTAACTTTTTGTAAAATTCAATAGCTCTCTTATTAAATGAAAATACGCCTAATTCCATTCTAGTAAACCCTAAATCTCTAGCAACTTCTTCAATAAAATTCATTGCCTGCTTACCGATGCCATATCCATGATATTCTTTTTCTCCTATAGTAATGCCTAGCCAACTTGAAAAACCATCAAATTTCGTTAAGTATTCTGGATTAGCAATGATATTAACATCACCGATAACATTATTATCAGCTACGATAAAATAAGCAAACTTTTCATTTTTAGGATGTATATTTGATTGAGAAATATACTCAGCAGAAACATAAGGAAGCTCACCAGGGTAAAAATTCGGTGAAATTAGATAATTTAATTCAGGATCATTAAACCATTTAGCTAAAATAGTACAATCATTTAAATTTGCATAATTTATAGGAACAAACTCAATTTTCATATTTGCACCTCATCTAACTTAAAGTGAGAGGTTATCACCAATTGCATATTCAATAACCTCATCGATATTGCGAACACCTACTACAATAAAATCAGTGGGTAGTAGATATTTTTCAATGTCCTTATTTGGTATAAACGCTCTTTTAAACCCCATTTTATAGGCTTCTTTACATCTTTCTTCAATTCTTGATACACGACGAACTTCTCCAGTTAAACCTACCTCGCCAATAAAGACATCATATGGATTAAGAGCTTTATTTTTATAACTAGATACGATACTCATGATAATAGCTAAATCTGTTGCTGGTTCAACAATTTTAACACCACCAGTTACTTTAATATAAGCATCCTGATTTTGTAGTTGATACCCACTACGTTTCTCAAGTACTGCAAGTAATAAAGATAATTTATTATTATCTATACCGGATGCCGTTCTTTTTGGGTTATTGTAATTTGTTGGCGCTAATAAGGCTTGGATTTCCACTAATATGGGTCTAGTTCCTTCTAACGAAGCAACGACGGATGTACCAGCATATCCAAGTGAACGATCTTCAAGAAATATTCCAGAAGGATTTAATACCTCTATTAATCCATCCTCTTTCATGTCAAAGATTCCTATTTCATTTGTCGAACCAAATCTATTTTTAACAGCCCTTAGAATTCGATAAGTATTATAATTTTCTCCTTCAAAATATAGAACGGTATCTACCATATGTTCTAACATCTTTGGTCCAGCAATCGCTCCATCTTTAGTAACATGACCAACAATAAAAGTAGGGATATTTTTACTCTTAGCTAATTTCATAAGCGTAGCAGTTGCTTCTCTAACCTGTGAGACACTGCCAGGAGCTGATTCAATATAATCTAAGTAAATAGTTTGGATAGAATCTATCACGATTAATCCGGGATTCAAGTGATCAACTTGATTAATAACAGTTAACAAATTATTTTCCGAATAAATATATAATTTATCTGATATTATGTTTAATCTTTCAGCTCTAGATTTTATTTGTTGAACTGATTCTTCACCGCTGACATAGAGTACTTTATGATTTAAAGCAATCTGTCCACACATTTGTAAGAGTAGTGTGGATTTACCAATTCCAGGATCACCGCCAATTAAGACTAATGACCCTGAAACGATTCCTCCACCTAAGACTCTATTAAATTCACTGTATGTAGTTTTAATGCGGATATTTTCATCTATTTTTAATTCTGAAATTTTTTGCGGTGAATTATTGTTAGTAGCAATAGAAGTGTGACTAGAAGTTTTTTTCGTCTCTTTAATTTCTTCTACCATTGTATTATATTGATTACAAGCGGGACATTTTCCAACCCACTTAGGTGACTCATTACCACATTCTGTACAAAAATATACTGTTTTAATTTTTGTCATAAAAAACCTCCGAGTAGCTATTCATATAGAAATTATAACTTATATTAAAAAATATTACTATTAATTATTACGACATTTCTAGGAAATAACGAAGGTTTTTTTCTCCTTATCATAAAATAAAATAAATTTATTACTGTTTTTATTCACGAATATACATTCATATAACCTTTTTTCTAATTCAATATAGGTTTGTTCATTTAAAAATTCATTAATATTTTCAAAATTATCGACAATTAATTCTTTTCCGTTCGTATTAAAGAACTGTATATATTTTTTTAAAAGATGATCGTAATAGTGATTATGAGTTTCAAAATCAAAGTAACTGTTTAAATCAGCCAGTTCATTAAATTTTATATCAGTATTATTTTTTTGAATGGTTTTTGTATCGAGAAAACCGATTGTATTTTTATTACTTGTTTGTGTTCCAATAATAATTGTATTTGTGAAAAAGACTTTGTTGTTACCGTGGTCCTCAATGTATCCACTAGTCAATATATCTTTAATGAGTTCGGTAATATTATGTGCACCATGACCTATATTTTTTAGTACAATGATCGACCGGGGGTATTTTTGAACAAACTTTGTTAAAGTATTTGGATTTTCAAATCCTACATATCCTGGAGGGGCACCAATAAAATTAGAAATACTGTGTTCCTCTTGAAAGTTACTTAAATTGAGTTTTTTAATAGCTTCATTTCTAATATTAAACACCAAAGCTACATCATTAATAAAAGAAGTCAAATCATCTTCTTTTTGATATTTACATAATATTGAAACAATTGGTTGGAAATCAGCTCTAACATTACTGTAATATTGTAAAAAATATCTTTTTATAAAGGGATATTTATTTAAATTATCAATACTTATGTCTGAAAACTCTTGATTATTTATAGTATGAATGATTTTATCAATAACGGTGTTAGATAACTCATTTATTTTATGCATTTTCGCATAAGAACAAGCTTCATCTAGTACATCTATCGCTTTATCTGGAAAATAGCGATTCACGATACTTTTTTCTACCTTTTCACATAAGTAAGGAATTATGGTATCACTAATAACTATTTTATGAAAGTTTTCATAGTATTTCTTGATATTTAATAAGATGTTGACAGTTTCTTCAAGTGTAGGTTCTTCAATGAAAATGGGTAAAAATCGCCTACTTAATGCTCCATCATTCGCAATATGTTTGTAGTATTCATCGATTGTTGTTGCTCCAATACAATTAATATCACCTCTTGCAAGAGCTGGTTTTAAAATATTAGCAACATCAAGATTACTATCACCGTTTCCTACATTTATGATATTGTGAATCTCGTCAATAAAGATAATAATATCTTCCTTGTTCGATACAGAAACAAGAAAATCTTTTATCCTTTGTTCAAAATCACCACGATATTTAGTGCCAGCAAGTAGTGAAGTAATATTGAGAGAGAGTATTTGTTTATTAATTTTTTCATTATAATACTTTTGAGCTAGTCCTTCAACTATAGCAGTTTTCCCCACTCCTGCATTCCCAATCAATATAACATTTCTTTTATTTTTTTTATTTAAAATATTTATTATCCGATCAATTATATTTTCTCTTCCAATGAGTGGTAATAACTTGTTGCTTTTTACCAATGAGGTTATATTTTCTACAAATGTAAAATTTTTTATGTCTTGCTTTACTTCTTCATGTTCATCTTCTAGTTCCCAATCCATTACATCCACTATTTCATCAATTAAGTCATTGATATCAACATTTAAGTCTTTTAAGACAGCTCTAGCAATACAATCTAATGTATTTAGCAATGCGTAAAAAAGGTGTTCTTCGTATACTAAATCACTTTCACATATTTTAGCAATTTCTAATGCACCATCTAGAACTACCTTATATTTTGGAGTGTATAATACAAGGCCTGGTATATTCTTTCTAAAAACATCAATTCTATAAATTGAATCTAAGATATCTTTTTCATTTATGTCTAATTCTTTTAGTAATATATTGCAACTACTGTTAGATTCATTATATAAGGCGAGAAGTAAATGTTCTGTTCCAACGACATATTCATTTTCACTTAATGCGTATTTATGGCTTCTAACAATTATTTGTTTAGCCTGACTAGAAAACCTATCATACATAGTTATCACCTTTCTTTCACTAATAAAGGTATATGATTTAATAGTGATTTTGTTGCTTATAATAATAAATAAATTTGTATTTAATTTTTATTTCCCGCTTGTGAAATTTAAATTTTGACATTTTAGTTGTCAGACTTTGTCATATATTATATAATTTGATTAAATGTTTTTTTATTAGAGGGAGGAATCAACATGCAGAATAAATATCAAATGAGCTATATTGAAAAAATAAACAGTGATATTGTTAAATACTTTCCTCATTTGTGTCAAATTGAAGAAGGTATGGTAACAATCCATGATGGTGTATCTAGATTAGTTATGTTAGATCGTTATGCACAAAAAGATATTAATTTAATTTCTTTAACTGAAGGTGATGTCGTTTTAGTTGTAGTTAAAGATGATCCAAAATTTCCGTCTAGGGGAGTTGGACAAGTTATTAGTATTGACCATCAAACGGGTTATGCTAATATATTAATTGAAGAAGAATTTCGTGGTTCGTTAGAAAATATCGAAGAAATAGAAACAGGTATTGTTAGACGAAAACTAGACTCTATTGATAAACCTTTAGAAATTTTTTATGAGCAAATTGCGAAACGTGTAGCGCAAGATTTAGCAAGAAATGAAAAAAGTGAAGAAAATAGAAAAATTTGGGCAGAGAAGTTTTATCATGAACTTAAAAGTCTTAATTTTGTCCCAGCAGGTAGAGTTTTATACGGTGCCGGAAGTGGAACACAAGTAACTTATTTTAATTGCTTTGTTATGCCATTTATACAAGATTCACGTGGTGGTATAAGTGATCACCGTAAAAAAGTGATGGAAATAATGTCACGCGGCGGTGGAGTAGGAACAAATGGATCTTCATTACGTCCGAAAAATGCTCTAGCTAAAGGTGTTGGTGGTAAATCAAGTGGAGCAGTTAGTTGGCTTAACGATATAGCTAATTTAACTCACCTCGTTGAACAAGGTGGTTCACGTCGTGGAGCACAAATGATTATGTTAGCAGATTGGCATCCTGATATTTTGGAATTTATTATTTCGAAAATGCAAAACCCAAGAATTCTACAATTTTTAATTGAAAATTTAAAAGATCAGGATATTATTCGATTAGCTAAAGAAAAATTAAAATTCATTCCATTAAAAAATGATGAATATGAAATGTTTTCAACTATTATAAGCGTATCAGAAGATAATACACCGTCTCCATTCACAAGTGATATGGTTGAAAAGGCTAGAAAATTAATTCGTGATGGTGGAAGATATGAAGTGAATAATCCTGAGTTTTTATCAGGCGCAAATATTTCTGTAACCTTAACGAAAGATTTTATGAAAGCTGTTGAAAATGATGAGTATTTTGAACTTCGCTTTCCTGATACAAATAACTACACACAAAAAGAAAAAGAAGACTATGATAATAATTGGCATAATATCGGCGATGTACGTGAATGGGAACAAATGGGTTATAAAGTTGCTACATCTAAACGTATTAAGGCACGTGAACTGTGGAGTTTAATTAATATTTGCGCAACTTATTCTGCTGAACCGGGAATTTTCTTTATTGATAATGCTAATGAGATGACTAACGCAAAGGGTTATGGTCAAAAGGTCGTTGCTACAAACCCATGCGGTGAACAACCATTATCTCCCTATTCAGTTTGTAACTTAGCAGCTATTAACCTAGCTAATATGGTTGATAAAAAATTAGCTCGAATCGATTGGGAAAAATTACGTAAAACTATTCAAACAGGAGTAAGAATGCAAGACAATGTTATTGACTCTACTCCATATTTCCTTGAAGAAAATAAAGAACAAGCCATTGGTGAACGTCGTATTGGATTAGGAATAATGGGATTACACGATTTATTAATCTATTGTAATAAACGCTATGGTTCTGAAACAGGCAATAAATTAATTGATCAATTGTTTGAATTTATGGCAACAACTGCTTATGAAACTTCTATTGAATTAGCAAAAGAAAAAGGAAGTTTTCCATTCTTAGAATCAAAAGGTAGTCGTGATGAATTTATTAAATCAGGATATATTAAAAAAATGCCTCAATTTATTAAAGATGGCATTTTAACATACGGAATACGAAACTCTCACCTATTGACTATTGCACCTACTGGTTCAACAGGTACAATGGTTGGAGTATCAACAGGACTAGAACCTTACTTTGCATTTACTTATTATCGTAGTGGACGTTTAGGTAAATTTATTGAAGTTAATGCACAAATTGTTGAGGAATATTTACAATTACATCCTCAATATTCTAAAAATAATTTACCAGACATTTTTGTTAGTGCAATGCAATTAAGTCCAGAAGAACATGCAGATGTTCAGTGTATTATTCAACGTTGGGTAGATTCTTCAATCTCAAAGACTGTAAATGCTCCACGTGGATTTACAGTATCAGATGTTGAAAAAGTATATGAAAGATTATATAAAGGTGGAGCAAAAGGTGGAACTGTTTATGTAGATGGTTCTCGTGATGCTCAAGTTTTAACTTTAAAAGCTGAAGAAAACAAAGCTGAACAAATGGATGCAACTCAATTTGGCTTAGAAGTTGAAACTATTGAAGAAGCTAAACAACATAAAGAAGATACTATCAATCCACCACGCACAAAAGCTAATAAAAACATTGGTGTTGAAATTGGTGATATTTGTCCAATCTGTTTAGAAGGAACAGTTGAAGAAATAGGCGGATGCAATACATGTACAAACTGTAATGCACAACTTAAGTGTGGACTATAAGAAAATATAATATTATAAAAGATTGTCATT
>JARDZP010000011.1 GCA_029240795.1 Haloplasmataceae bacterium
TACTTTTTGCGTTGCTTCAATTAAATTGACATCACTTAATACTTTTTCTAAAAGATTTCCCATTAATAATTGTTCCTTTCCTTGTAGAAACGATACTGTTTGTCCTAAAGCCTCCTAGGTTCCTTACAATACCATCGAAGTTAGGCAAGTTTACTTGATTTTCTACTATTCATATCATTTCGTAATTTACATTTCCAATTAAACACATTGTTCGGTCCTTCATTGAACTTAATCAACTAATATGACCTCTGCTGACTTCTCACGATAAACCTTGTTTCGACCATCAATATTTGATGTCCGTGAGACCTCCCAGGGTAAGTCTATCCACTTTCATTTCATATACTCGCCACATTTACGTTTATTATTGTGCTTGATGTCTACGGACTTTGTTTTGTTATGCAAACTCATCCATAATACCCGCCTGATGTGATTCGTGTTCCTCGAGCCGAAACTTTGCCGCCTACTTCCTTCAGATTCCATCTCACGATGGACACCCTTGCACTTGGCTAACACTTCGTTTGACATCTTCCTGTGTAGTGGACTTTCACCACCTAGTTGATAGACATGCCTGGCGCACGTAAAAAAGTCACAGGAAAAAACTGTGACTTTAAAGTTATTCCCCCAAATAACCAATTTTTTACAATTGTAAGTTAATAATAACATTTTAAAAGCGCTTTTATAACAAGTTTAACGTATATAAATTTCATTGAAATACTCATTACATATAGGGTTATATTAAAAAGACATGTTATAAAACTATAGAATGAATGATGATTAGTCTTGATAAACAAGAACTTTTATTTATATAGTCATAAACCTATTTATATTTCCATCAATCACCTACATTTTGTTACAAACATACACTATAAAGGATGTAATAAACATCAATTTTGATTAAGGAGAAATAAATATGTTTCAACAACCTTTTAATCCATCAATGAATCCTTATTTCCAAATGCCTGGTCAAATGCCTCAACAACCACCATTCGGAATGCCTCAACAACAATTTGGTATGCAACAACCTCAATTCGGTATGCCTCAACAACCTTTTACACCTAGTCTTCAATATGGTATGCCGCAACAACAAATGCCTGGTCAATTTATGCCACAACAGGATGCGATGTTTTCACAATTAATGACTCAAATTGATCCAGTTGTACAATTTGGTATAAGTCAATCAAGAGTTCAAGGTATTCCTGACGCTATGAGAACTGTTGCGATGATTTCATTTTTAATGGGTAGTGGTTATGATTTTAATTCAGCATTAAATTTTGCTGAAGGTCTTGATATGGATGATAATATGCCGACAAGATTATATCGCTAATATTTTATTTTTAAAGATAAGGTTAACCTTATCTTTTTTATTTTAAATATAAAAAATAAAAATTTTTCCAATAGTAATACAAAATATTAATGGTATCTTTTATATACCTACCGTATTTATAAGAATTAAAAAATCTTTTTAAAAAAATTAACAATTTTTGCATAAAAGGTAAATATTATACTCATAATAAAAATGCAACAAAATGTTGCACAATTTCATAATGAATCCCCCCCTATTCTTCTATCATACTTCTCCTCTCCCTTTCACATATACTTACTTAGTGACTTAATTGTCACATCCTATCACTTCAGACCATCCTAATAGATGGTCATTTCCTTTTTTATGGGAACTTTTTAAATATTTTTGCATAAAAGATAAATATAGTACGCATAATATAAATGCAACAAAAAGTTGCACAATTTCATAATGAATCCCCCCCTATTCTTCTATCATACTTCTCCTCTCCCTTTCACATATACTTACTTAGTGACTTTATGTCACATCCTATCACTTCAGACCATCTTAACAGATGGTCGTTCCCTTTTTTAGGGAACTTTTTTTATTTTAAGCTATTTTTTATTAAATATATAATAAATGTTATGATAATTTGTTTAAAAACTTAAAAACCAATTTAAACACATTAAGCGATTGGACCAAATCAAGTTTTATGTGAGATATTACCTTTCTCCCAGGAACTGTTAAAGATTAATATTTTTTTAGATCTATTTACTAGAGAGATAGTAAGACGGAATAAATGGGCTGAGGAATCAGCTAATAATGCCAGCATATTAGAGACCAAGAGTGAGTGATGATAATGCATACACTGAATCTATCTTTAAATAACGCTCAAGTTATCCATCTATTGGTAAATACATAAAATCATCTTAAAAAATTTTTACTAATTAGCTACAACTATAATGACAAACTTCGGAAATTATCAAAAGAAAGATAGAATTGGAATTACACTTCTCATAGATGATTTAAATCATTATTTGGTAGGTTGAACTCCTAATCGCTTGTTAAATATTATGTAGTGTGGCAACTCCCTATTGTACGCTCTAATAATATATAAATAACATATTATTATATTTATATATTGTAGTTATAT
Source organism: Haloplasmataceae bacterium (assembly GCA_029240795.1). Classification (GTDB taxonomy): domain Bacteria; phylum Bacillota_I; class Bacilli_A; order Haloplasmatales; family Haloplasmataceae; genus JARDZP01. The sequence continues at coordinate 2,433 of JARDZP010000011.1, forward strand.
TCGAATGTTTCACTAAATATGTGATATATGTTTGAATTTGTATATGAATACTATTGTTTATGTAGAAAATAAATGATAATATTAAAATAGAATTTTAGGAGGATTTAAATATGAATTATGATCAATTAAAACAGCACTATCTGAATCTATCAAAATATTTACACAAGTATTCAAGTTGGTTTATCTTTATTGGTATACTATCAATGATAAATTCAATCATATTATGGTTTGAAATAGGTAGTTTACATTTCGTATTAGGTTTAGGGTATACACAATTAGTAGATTTATTTTTAAAAGAGATTTTTGGAAATTCTGCAATGCTTCCCGCCGTTATAATTAATGCTTTTATCTGTGGTTTTTTTATGTTATGTGGTGGATTAGCAGGTAAACTAAAAGGAACATTATATTATATCGGAATTGTACTTTATACTATTGATGCTTTAATTTTATTGTATTTTTCTGATTATTTAAGTGTTGCTTTCCATGCTTTTGCATTATTTTATTTGATTAAAGGCATTAAACTAATAAATGAATTATATAAAGTCGGACAAGAATTAAAAAATTCTGCCTGTTCTTCAATAGAAGTCCCTATTGAATAAAAGTAAACTGCTAAAAAAAACACTGCATATTATCAATATGCAGTGTTTTATTGAATATACTTCTCTTCTTTCATGAGTTATTGAATTTTTTTTCAAATTAAAAGCTGGACTAATACTAAAATACCCTCACTTCTCCAACTTCCATGAATCTTTTTGATTTGGGTATGTCTTGAGAAGTTTTTGTTGGAACCTCATTAGTATGGTTATGATCAACAATGGGTGAAAGACAGCCATGCATAATTGCTTCTTTAACAATCTTATTATTTATATCCTGATTTTCTTCTTAGTTTTGAAGTTACAAGTATATTAAAACGAAATTATTAAAATATAAGTTAATAATTTCGGTACTTTTATTTTTATCTATTGTTGTGTTCTAATATTTGTTTACGTGTATATACTGAGAAATTAATTCATCTCACTATAAATATATAAAAAATAAACAATTCATGTTTTTAAGCCATGAGTTGTTTATTTTTATTCCCTTTTTTTACGTACGAAAATAAATTAAATAACATCTTTTTTTTGTAAGATAATGATAGAAAGAATAAGCGACATGAATCCTGTAAAACTCCAGCCTAATAATAAATCTCTAACATTCAAATAATTTCTAACAGATGCCTTTGAAAGTAAAGCTGTATCTGATATAGCTAAAAGATCTAAATCAACCATTGTATCGAGATCAAAAATGCCAATAAACATGCCTAAAATATTTTGAATAGACGGAGTGAGTTCAATATTACTTTTTGAGATAAAGTAGTTATAAATCAAGCCTAGCTGATAATTCAAATCAAACAAATATAAGTAATAATCTTCATAATAAACAGTTAAGAAACTTTTAAATAAGGGGATTATTAAGAAGATTAAAATTATAATCGTAATCATCGTAATGGATGCTAAAACTTTTGATTTAACTAAAAGAGACATTAAAATCGAAAGAGTAGTAAATATAAAACCAATAAACAATAAATAGTAAATTAAGTTAGGGATTGCCTGAATAAGTTGATTTAAAATAAATGAACTCATTCCTGAGACAAAATAAATGATACTTAAGTTTAAGATAATCGCTAAAGTTCCCAATAATAGGGTAGTTATATAAAGTGCTAACCATTTACTTAAAACAATCTTAGTGCGAGATATTTTAGTTGATACAAGTAAGCTCATGGTGCCTTCTTGAAATTCATTCGCCAATAAACTAATGCCTTTAGATGTCATCATAATTAAAAATGGTATACCTAAAACCCACATAAAAATTAATATATAATAAATTCCAATTGTAGAACTGAGTTGAGTTTGAGTGGATAATTGTTTTTCGTAAATTTCATATTTTAAAACAAATCCTAATACGATCGATACAATCGACATAATTGAAATATAAATTATCGTAAAATACCATTTCATCAGTTTTTGAAAACTATTTATAAATAGTGTCATGCTATTATCCTCCTTTCACGATTTACTAAGTAATATTCATTTTATTTATATATGTCTTTATAAATTTCATCTAATGATACATCTTCTTGAATAAATTTTATTAAACTGATCTTATAATGACTTATTATAGGACCAATAATTAACTCAAATTTCTCTTTACCTTTTGGAATGATTGTTATTAAAAGATCACCACTTGGATCAATCGTTATTTTTTTAATTAGAACTTTACAGTGTTCCATCAATTTATCAACAAATAAATTATTATCTGATGTCCTTACTTTATAGATTCCTTTAGAATATTTTTGTTTCACTTCATTAAGTGAACCAGATAATACAATTTTCCCTTTATTAAAAAGTGTCACTTCATTTACTAGACTCTCTAATTCCGATAAGATATGCGAACTAATAAAAATACTAATATCGCGTTCAATCATCAATTTTTGTAATATATCTAAAATTTGTATCCGTGCAGTTGGATCTAAATTCGCTGTTGGCTCATCTAAAATGAGAACTTTTGGATCATTGATGAGTGCTTGTGAAACAATAATTTTTTTCTTCATACCCGATGAGAAATGAATCGGTTTTCGATGTGTTGCTTCTTCTAGACCAAAATATTGAATTAATTCACAAGCTTTGTTTACAGCGTCACTCTGTTTCAACCCTTTTATTTTTCCAATATAGACCAGGTATTCAATAGTCGTCATATCAGAATAAAAGAGAGACTCTGCAGGTGCATAACCTATTAAAGCTTTACCATTTTTACTACCCATTTTATAACCATTAATATGACCATGACCCTGGGTAGGATGAATCGCACCAGTCAACATTTTTATAGTCGTGGTTTTCCCAGCCCCATTTGGTCCAATAAAACCCTGAATCTTATTTCTACTAATTTTTAAATTGATGTGATCAACCGCTTTAAAACGGCCAAAATTTTTCGTAAGATTTTCAGTTTCTATAATATATTGACTCATCATTTCCTCACCCCCATTTTCTTGTATCGCCTAAATTTTAGTGGTGTAATAAAGACAACTAATAGGGCGGCGCTAATATAGTAATATAAATAGGATAATTTAGAATTGTCTAAATCAAGCGTTACAGTGGTGTTCGTTATGACTTCAGTTCCATCTGTTAACATAACACCTATTCCAATATTGTTTTCGCCATCTATTAAGAATAGATTTGCTTTTTGTTCTTCAGTCATCGCAACTAGCTGTCCATTTAAATAAACTTTATATAAAGGATTCATAATTTCATTTACATTTGAGGACCATTCAATATTAATAGGAGACTTTGAAAATACATCACCATTATTTATATTTTGTATTTGGTAATGTGTGTTAAAATTATTTAAGTGAACATAAAAACGATTATCGTTTCGATTTCCACTTGCGAAGGTTGTGTTAATAAACACATCATTAACAATTTCATATTGATAAATACTAGTATTCATTTTGACTAGTTCTTGAATATCCTTCAATTGACCAAGAGGTAGATTATATAAACTAGTTGAAAAATCTTGAAATTCATCGACTATACTCAAAATTAAATAGTCTTTTTCATTTGTTTTGATGATATCAATAACACCACCTGGTGCACCCAATTGACTATTAAACATCGTCTCTTTATCAATATTTTGAACTCGCAAAGGAAGGATGTCTAATACTTCTTCAGGGTCTTTAATATCAAACATTTGAATGTAACTTTGTCCCCATCGATCGATTAAGACTGCGACGTCTTTTTTACCATCACCATTAATGTCGTTTATAATTTGAAGTGGTTTATATTTTGAATTCATGGTAAAACTATTACCATCGTAAAATAATCGTTCAAAAATAATCAACTCATTTATTGTTGGTTGAAGTGAAGGACTAAGTAAACTCGCTCTTTGATACCAGTTATCATCTTTGTCACTTCCTCCAGTAACGAGCATTACATCAAATACACCATCATCATCCAAATCCTCTTTTGCAGGATATAGTGAAAAGTCCCAACCTGCATTTACAAAACCTACATTTTTTGAATTTGAATAGAGAATGGCTATTTTTTGTTCATTTTCACCTAAAGTGTTATTTAATCGTATAACATAATCGTTTATTTCATCTCCATCATAATCGTATTGATGAAGTACATTAGTTGGGTCATACCAAAAATTAAAGTTCCCTAACTCGATTTCTTCTTCTAAAGTTATTTCAAAATTTTCATTTAAGGTGACACGATTAATTGATTGATTATTAATAAGGAATATTACATGTTCATCAGCATCATAATTAGGGATCGCCAAATCATACATCTTATTCGCAATAGTCGTATCTTCATGATAATAATTATTATTTAAATATTTGTGAAATAAAACATCAGATAAATCAGTTCCATTTAAAATGACGAGATCTCCAAGTCGAGTCACAATCATATATTCTAAGTGTCCATCACCGTTTAAATCTTGATATTCCGAAAATTGGATGATTCCAATATCTTTTGATAGTAAAAAATCATGGTTTATTATCGATACATTTAATTCATCTTCATAATCAAGGACAACTAGTTCACCTTGTTTATTGATATATAAAAATTTTTCGTGTAATTGATCTAATTGATATATAACATAGTTATTAAAGCCTTTTTGTTCAGCAAAATCAAGATCATCTAATGCATGTTCCCAGATGATTAATTGTGTTTTAATATCCATACATTGGATCACATAATAATTATTTTTCTTATGATCGTTTGAATCTTTTATATAATAAAGTTTATAGATATATTGCTCACTAAAAATTGTATCGTATTGATTGATGAAATAAATCGTATTTTGTAGTAGAGGGCTGCTTGGATTTGATATATCTATTTGATAAAGCGATTCAGCTTGTAAATAAAATGTGTTTCCATCAAGAAAAGATGAATATGATAGACCTTCTTGATCAATTATATCTGTGTATTCTGATAAATCTATTTCTGTGACAAGGTTTAAGTCCTTTTCACTTAAATTAATCACCTCATACTGTTTTGAATCGAAGTAACTTAATTGATGATCATCGCTTATTTTCAAGTCAATAATTTTTCTATTTAATATTAATTCACGCTCTGATAAAACTGCTAATGAATGTCCATCAATTAATAACAATTGTGGAGTAAACCCAGTGTATGTACTATAGGGATTATCTTCAAAAACAGTTACTAAAAAATCATCGAACCCATCATTTGTGATATCACTCAATAAGCGCGTATGAATCATTTTATAGGCATTAGTCTTATTTAGTCCTAAACCACTGTATTTAATTGGTTTATTATTTTGAACATAAACACTATCAGCTAACATTTGTGGAATATTCTCAATAACTTGTACACTATTCATGATTGAACCATTTTGAGCATTAAGTTGATAAATGTAACCATCCTCAGAGGTTGCATAAACTAAGTCGTCATTAAAGTGTAAATCCCAGACATTTCTTTGAACATTTCCAATTACTTTATTGTCTTCTTTTACTTCATATTGTTTAGCCACTGATTCTTTCCATATTTCAACACCCAATTCACCATCAATTGCGATGACTTGTGTTGGCTGAACAGATATAACTACATCATGAACACCATCACTTGTTATATCATTAACTGAACATACACTCCAAATATTTTCATTATATGAATATTTCCATTTTAATTGTCCATCAATTAAATTTAAATTATAAAGGGAATAACCTGCCACAAAGTAAAAATTAAAATCCTGAACATCATAATCAAACACTGGCATTTTGTTAGTGACGGGAATACCTAATTCATTAAAACCAGAATAAGTACTCATAAAAGACCAAATGGGTTCTAGTGTATCTAAACTATATGCGATAACACTGGGTAGTGATTGATCTTTTGTAAAAATGATTATGTCTTTATTAGGACGATCTTCATCTTCTATGTTATCAATTATGAAATAATCAATCACAATTCCTGTTATATTAATGCTCTTTTCTACTTTAAACTGCTCAATGTTCAGTAATGAAATACCATTAGAAGAAGAAACAAATAGAAATTCATCATTTGAATTTATTTTTTCTAGTTTAGGATTTAAGAAACCATCACCAATCAGGTAGTTTTTACCCTCATTTTGAATAGCTGCTTGTGTATAATCAGTAAACATACTTAAGAAAAAAAGAGTGGTAATAATAGTAATTATTAATAATGTGAATTTCTTCATATCCTCACCTCGACATAATATGACATATTTTTCCTTAAATTATATCATGAATCTCATTAAGAATAAATAATATATGTCAATTAATATTCATAAAATCTATGCAAAAAAGCATTAATCATATATAAATTAATGCTTTTTTGTTTAAATCATTATTATGTTTTGGCTTTTTACTAAAAAAGTATAATGATATTTCTATTATAAATTTATCTAGAATTGACATTCCTATCCAAATACCACTTTTTATTTATGATCAAGTAATTATTCATTAATACTTGTTCTAAAACGAGTTATTTCAATATTTTCATATGAATCTTTAAATTCCTTTAATAATGCAGCGAAACTTTTTGTTAATTCTAATTCAATTTTAACGTTCGTTTCATTTAGATCAATTTCAGCTAATATTTCAGCTTTAGCATCCATTAATTGTTGTTTGAAAATGACAAATTCTGAATTACTTAATCTTGATGTAACTCTAAATAAAGTACTATTAATTACTTTATCAAAGATTTCTTCTGAATGAGGATTTGTGTAGTCGTTGACTTCAAGATATTCTTCTAATCGATCCATGATTTCTTGATATAATTCCATTCTTACTCTAAATTCATTATTTCCCTCATTAACTTCAGCTATTATTTCAGCTTTAGCGTCAATTAGTTGTTGTTTAAACTCTGCATAAGCTTCAACACCTAATCTATTTTGAATCATTTCATTATTTAACAATTCATCAAATATTCCATCTATATTAACATTTACTTCATTACTTTCTTCAAGTAAGTCATCCAACATATTATTAACTTTATCATATAAGTCTTCTATTAAATCAGCTTTTTTAGACTCGTCTATTTCATTAATTTTAGCTTCGATTTCTAACCATACTAAACTAATTTGTTCTTCAGATAAAGTCACTTTATGTCTTGTTTCAAATCTCACTATGAGTTCATCAAATATAGGTTTTAATTGATTGATTACATCATCAAAACGATCTTGCAATTCTTCTTTCACTTCATCACTTAATTCTTCATCAAAAATTCTATTAAATTTTATGTGAATTTCAGCATTTAATCTACCGTAGTCACGTGGAGATAATTCACCCTCTTCAACTTGTTTAGTTACTTCTAATAATAATTCTGTTTTTACTTCATCTAATTTCAATATTAATTCTGCTTTAACATCAGCACTAACAACCGTATCATCTAAATTATTAATAATTTGAACCTTATCGTTATAGATTTCTTCAATTTTACTATTGAATTCAGCAAAACGTGCAATTAATCTTGTTTCTACTTTTTGACTAAATTCTAATCTTGCAGCTCTTAAACGTGCTTCCATTTCTAATTTAAATGTTTCTCTTTCAGCTTCAGCTTTATCTTTTAATTCTTCTCTTAATCCTTTAACCACATCTCTATATGCTTTAAATTGTTGTTTTACTGCTTCTAAATCGGGTTTTACTTCTCCTAATTCATTTTCAATTACAATTCCTAATTCAAGCGCTAATTTACCATAGTCTATTTCTTTTTTGCGAGCTTCAGTAGTTATATAAATATCTAAAAACATTAATTCTTCTATTGTTTTACCTGAAAGATCAGCGAATGCTTGTAATTTTATTATTTCACCATATCCATATCCTTGTGCTTTTAACTCTTCAACTTTAGTTTGATCTAAATCAGTAACAATTGTTATCGCATAAGATTTAGTTTGAGCATTATTTACCTTAACTTTAATTTCGACACTCACTTTATCTACCTTGTCATAATCAACTGCTTCATCAAGTTCAGCTGCACGATCAAGTTTAGCTCTTATTTTTAATTCAACTTTGCCAGTTGCAATCTTCTCAGCTATCTTTTCACTCACTTTTTCAAGATTAGCACCATATTCTTGATATAATTCATCCGCGTATTTTTCAGCATCTTCGTCATCTAATTCATTCAACTCAGATAGACGTTCTTCTGCATATTTAAGTAGTAATTCAGCTTCTTTTTCATCACCGACAAATTTAAGGACAAGACTTTCCCAACCTTTATCTATTCCATATAAAAAGCTACCTGGTTTAATCCCAGCACCTACTTCAATTTCAACATCAGTTTGAACACTTGGTTCTGTTGTACTTGCTTTCACCGCAATACCACTTGTCAACATCATAGTGACTAACGCTATACATAATAAAAATTTATTTTTCATATAAATCCTCCATAATCTTGCTTACACTACTAATATATTATTTTATTGTGATGATTTTGTGAGATTTCAATGAAAATTACGTGAAGAATAATTTACCATCTTTTCCTGTTTATGGAAAAACAGAAATCTTACAAATATAATTAAAAAAGAGTCATTATTAACCACTCGTCGCATCTGATCAACTGATTATTTTTTGTCCCTATTTTAACATCTCCAATGGATTTGCGTCATTAAAACTTAATCTAGTCCTTAAAAGTTGCAATAAGCTTTTAAATTTAAATTTTCTGCGTAAAATGAAAGCCTGTGCTAGAACAAAGAAAGCGTAAACAACAATAGTCACTGTTCCAAGACTAACACCCACTATATTGCTTATAGTAAAGGGAAGGGCAGAAACGGGTGATACCCCCAAATTTGATTTTATAGCAAGATTTATTCCTATAGCAAGTAGAAATAATCCTGCAAAATAAATAGATAGACGTAGTATGTATTTCAAATTCTTGTTCCTCCATATTAAATATTTTGATTTAAATGTTTGTCATTTTTAGATAAACAATTCAGTTGTGAAGCTTATCAGTTATTACGTCTATTAAAAGTAAATACAAGTTAATTAATAACAACAATCACTTATAATTAATTCTATTTTAGTTTTAACTATTTCTTCAACTTCATGATATTGATAAAGCTTTAATACCATCAACGTATTAAAGCTTTCACTAAAACTATTATGGCTATCTATAGGTGTAGATAGCTACTTTATATAGATTAAAAATGATAATAATATTCAAATTAATATATACGAAATATCTTCATTAGGTTATAATAATGAGGATATTTTTTTCAATTTATTTAATCATTATTAAATTAATAAAGAGAAGATTCTGTCTAGCAAACTAGCATCTTCTCTTTGCTCCAATAAGCATTTATTATGATACCAAATTTATTAGTTAAAATCAAGAAGAGTTTAAAAGAAGTTTACTGAAATAGTTATGGGGGCGCGAAATGAAAATGTACGCTTATCTTGGCGCACTGACGCTTACAAAAAAAGAGTCCTAAGACTCTTAATAAATTATTTTCTATTTCTAACATTTTCAGGCATTATATATTTTAAAGCTTGTCTATATAACATAATACTTTCAATTATTCTAAATGATAGTAAATGTACGATACTAAATACATAAACAAAAATGCCAATTTTTTTCTTATTATTTTTATTTAAAAACCAGATAGAAAGAAACAAATTAATCGTAGCTAAAACAAGCAAAATGACAGAAATAACTAATAAATAAGTAAAGATTCCCGCAATAAAATTAAACATTGCTTCAGCTGTTTTTTCATCAACTGTATCACTTACAATACCAGCAATATATTCTGCTTTTTTTTCCTCAGTATTAACTGATTTTGTTAATAAACCGACAAACATACCTATGAATGAGATAAATGATGAAAAAAGTGTAGTTAAAATTATAGGCTTTCTTCCTTCAACTTTTCCTTTTAATACCATGGCGCACGATTTCCTTTACCTTTGCCTTTTCCTTTAGATTGTGATACTTGACCAGGCATTTTTGCTCCTGGTTTCATCATACGTTCCATATCTTTAGGATTCATATTCATCATTTGTTTCATCATTTTACGCATTTCTTCAAATTGTTTTGCTAAACGATTCACTTCACCGACATCTCTTCCAGAACCTTTAGCGATTCTAGCTTTTCTACTTGTATTTAATACATCTGGATTTTTACGTTCAAATTCAGTCATTGAATTAATCATTGCTTCTATATTTGTAAATTGTTTTTCATCGATGTCAATATTATTTAATTGTGAACCTACACCAGGAATCATTTTAAGTAAACCTTTTAAATTTCCTAATTTTCTAATTTGTTTTATTTGTTTTTTAAAATCATTATAATCAAAAGTTGAACTTTTGAATTTCTTTGCCATTAACTCTGCTTCTTCTTCATCAATCGATTCTTGTGCTTTTTCAATTAATGATAAAACATCACCCATACCAAGAATACGGCTAGCCATACGGTCAGGATGGAAAATTTCTAATTGATCTAATTTTTCACCAAGTCCCATAAATTTAATTGGAACTCCGGTTACTTTTCGAATGGATAGAGCGGCTCCACCACGAGTATCACCATCAAGTTTAGTTAATACCGCACCAGTTACATTTAATTGTTCGTGGAATGAACTAGCTACAGTGACAGCATCTTGACCAGTCATCGCATCTACAGTTAATAATATTTCATCTGGTTTTACAAGTTCTTTGATGTTTTTAAGTTCATCCATTAATTCTTCATTAATGTGTAAACGTCCAGCTGTATCGATAATTACTAAGTCTAGATTATTAGTTTTAGCGTATTCTAACGAGTTTCTAACAATCTCAACCGGATTAACTTGTGTACCCATTTCAAATACAGGCACATTTAATTGTTTTCCGATTGTTACGAGTTGATCGACAGCTGCAGGACGATAAATATCAGCTGCAACTAACAAGGGTTTCTTATTAAATTTCTTACGACAATAAATTGCTAATTTACCAGCATGTGTTGTTTTACCAGCACCTTGTAAACCTACCATCATAAATATCGTAATACCTTGAATCTTAAACGTTAAATTTTCAGCCTCTTCACCCATTAACGCCTTTAATTCTTCATGAACGATCTTAACTACTTGTTGTCCTGGTGTTAAAGATTTTAAAACTCTTTCACCCATTGCTTTTTGTTTAACTTCATTTGTAAATTCTTTAACTACTTTAAAGTTAACGTCCGCTTCAAGTAGTGATAAACGGACTTCACGCATCATTGTTTCTATATCATTTTCAGTTAAAGCACCACGTCCTGTAACCTTCTTCAGTGCTGATTGCAATCTTTCTGATAAACTATCAAATGCCATGAGCAATTCTCCCATCTATTCTAAGTTTTCTAATTCTTCAATGTATTGAATTAACAACTCATCTTTAAATTCAGTTTTTATTTTATCATATTTTTCTTTCCGTTTATTAAATTTTTCTAATAAATTTAATTTTTCTTCATAAATTTCTAATTGTTTAATTGTTCTTTGAATAGTATCATGAACAGCGTTACGACTGATATTAAAATGTTCTGCAATTTCTGCCAATGATAAATCGTCATTATAATATAACTCCATATATTCAATTTGTTTTTCAGTAAATAATGGAGAGTAAAAATCAAACAACATATTTATTTTTAAAGTTTTATCAAAATCTATCAATTTAACACCTTTATTCAAACATATCAGAGAATAATCCGTATATATATTGTTCAATATCAAAATATTCTAAATCGACAATCTTTTCACCTAATCCAACAAATTTTATAGGTAATCCTAATTCATTTCTGATTGCTAGAACGATACCACCTTTAGCAGTACCATCTAACTTCGTTAAGATTATTCCTGTCACATTTGTTGCTTCAGTGAATGCTTTCGCTTGATTCATACCATTTTGACCAGTTGTCGCATCAATGACTAATAAAGTTTCATGTGGAGCACCTGGTATTTCTTTATTAATTACACGGTAAATCTTTTCTAGTTCTTTCATTAAATTTGTTTTCGTTTGAAGTCTTCCTGCAGTATCACATAATAATACATCTACATTTTTAGCCTTAGCTTCTTGAATCGCTTCAAACATAACGGCAGCTGGGTCACTACCTTCTTGCTTCGTTACACATTCACACCCAACTCGTTCAGCCCAAACTTTTAACTGATTAATCGCTCCAGCTCTAAATGTATCACCTGCAGCCATCATAACTTTTTTACCTTCTGATTGTAATTTATGTGCAATTTTACCGATTGATGTAGTTTTACCTACACCATTAACGCCAACGAATAATAAAACTGTTAACCCTTCATCATTAATATTTAAATTTGTATTAACAATTTCACCTTTTACATATATTTCAAACATTTTATCAACAATAATTTTTTGAAACTCGCTCATATCTGTAATATTACGCATTCTTACATCGGCTCTTAATTTATTTATTACTTCTAATACAGTACTTACGCCAATGTCTGCCATAATAAAAATTTCTTCTAATTCTTCGAATAAATCATCATTTATTACATCATAAGATTCAAATAAAGACTTTAATCTAGACATCATCGTATTACGTGTCTTTTCCATGCCCTTTTTATATTTTTCTGCTTTTTCAATTATTTCATTTTCTTCTTTAGTAATTTGATTTTTATTCTTTCCAAAAATGTTTTTCAAATTATTGAATAAACCCATAAATTCACTCCTAATATATTAAATAAATACTTTAAACCTTTATATTATACCATGTATCATTTAAGGTATAAAGAATTATTACTGATTTAGTATTATTCTTTATACCTTTTCAATTATTATGAACTAGTTTATAATAATTGAAAGTAATGAAAATGATCAAGCATCAAAAAAAAGTTATAATACTAATTGCATAAAAAAATTAGGAAAATAATCATTATTGATGACACTAAACAAAATAAACCATTTGAAAAAGTCATTAAATATCTTACCATTGTATAAAGTGGGTCACTACTTGTACCAACAGCAGTAAGGAAAATTGCTGTTCCAAAGTATAATGAAAAAACTACTCCCAAAATAAAAATCATTCTAAATTCACCTTCGTATATAATTTATTCAATTATATATTACTTAATGTATAGGAATAATCCTTTTTTTGACATCTATTTGTCTGATTTAATATACATTTCGTGCATTATAAAAAAAATATTAACTAACGAGGTCTAATTTAAAACAGTAACATTACCTTTATACATATTTCCCATTGGTTCACGTGTATTATTTTGAGCTTTGACACTTCCACCAAAGACATTTACGATATATGCGTAGCTATCAATATAAATGGTATTATCATTAACTTCATTTTGAAAACCCCAACCACTAATTTGTGTGCTAACCTGAATTGCATCAACAATTAAACTATTATCATTTTGATGAAAGACATTGTTTCTAATTATAGCTTTATTTCCTTTAGCATCAATGAAACTATCGGCGTAATGTACACCAGATATACCAGTTCCATTAAAGGTATTATTTTCAATAATAGTTCCTAAGGTTCCTTCTTTAATATCAATATGTTCAGCAGCAACATTAGGACCTAATGTATTATTTTTAATGATATTATCATTTGCGTTTCTATCAAAATCATTCCATTTTCCTTTATCAGAACCAACATAGATTCCTTCTCCATAACCTGCATAAAAAAGTCCTGTGTCATGGATATTATTGTGATCAATAATGTTATTACTGCTACCATCACGTAAATGAATTGCTTCATGACCAATATTATATACTTCACAACCATAAATTAATGTATTATTTGAGTTATCAAGCATAATTCCTTTTTGACCATGTTCTACCTTAACGTTTTTAATCTTCCAATAATCGCCAGTAATATATAAGGTGTATCCGTTAGTAACATCAAGTCCTTTTAGAATGGCTGGATTATTTGGATCTTCACTTTCTAGAATGATTGGAAATGCTTCAGTCCCATTTTCAAAGCCATAGAAATAAGCTCTTGAATCGCCACTGATACTTTTATTTCCAACAAAAGTTTCTCCTGACTTTAAAACAATTTGATGTCCAGGCAGTGCCTTTTTAAGTGCATTTGTTAATTCAGCTGAATTATTAACAAACACTGTTTTTTCTTCTACAATTGGTTCTGTAGTTATTGCGCTAGTAGTTATAACTGTAGTAACTTGGGTGGTTATTTCGTTTGTAGTTTCACTAGTAACATGAGTAGATTTATCTTTAGTACCTGTACTTTTACATCCAATTAAGGTAAACACAACAAACACAATACTTATAAACATTAATTCTCTCATACTTACTCCTTATTATAAAAAATTAGATTAGATTATATTAATATTATACTCTGAAAATAGGTTATTTCAAATAAGTAATTTTTATTTATCAAGTCTCTGTTAGATAAATTATAAAAATTTTTGTAATTATAAATTTGTTATTTTCGAGAAAATTTATTATAATATTTATTAATAAAATTATCAATAAATAATGTTAAATTGTATATGCTTACGATTATTACAATAATTAGAGTTTACTATTATATTAAGATATGATTGATTAGTACATTTTATCATTATTATTCATATGATGTAAGGAATAAAGAGATGGTGATAAATATGTTTTGTAAAATGATAATCTATTATTCTATTCATCCCAATGATACATTATGGACAATTGCACAAAAATATCAAACTACAATTCAAGATATACAAAAATTTAATCCACATGTAGATTTCAGCCTTCTTCAATTAGGCCAAGTTATTCGCATCTGTCCTCTTACATCAAGTTACATAAGTTTAAGAGCATTAAGCTTAATGAATACGATGCGACTATTATGGGAACAACACGGTGCTTGGACAAGGATGGCCATTACAAGTATGGTTTTTGGCTTGCCAGATGAAAGTCTTGTTGTTGAACGATTACTTAGAAATCCGCAAGATTTTGTCGATGCTTTGAGACCTTTTTATGGTGAAGTTTATGCAAAACAATTTGGAAATTTATTGACTGATCATTTAGTAATAGCCGCAGATCTTGTTAAAGCTTCAAAAGCAGGTAATAATGAGAAAGCCGAAAATGCTGAAATCAGATGGTATCAAAATGCTTTAGACATCGCTTTACTTCTAAGCAGATTAAATCCTTTTTTTTCATATGAAGAATGGCGATTGATGTTATTTGAACATCTTGCTCTTGTAAAAACTGAAGCAGTAGATATGCTTACAAAAGAATATGCTAAAGGCATCGAAACATACGATAAAATTGAAATTCAAGCATTAGGAATGGCTGATATGATGTCAAGTGGTATTATGAAACAATTTCAAATTTCCTAATAAATAAGACTATTAGGAAATTTGTATCGTCTGAAAGAAAAAATTCAATAATTATAAAAAAGCATGTTGCTTTTTTAAGTATTGAATTTAATATCAGTTTGGTAAATATATACATCTAATTAATAGAATGATATTATTATATATATAGTTATAATTTGGGGGAATTTTGTTTTGAAAGATAAAAAAAGGATTAAAGTTTATAACAAAGGAAAAATAAGATATTACCTAAGTTGGATGATTATTGCTTTTATTTCTGCTATTATCAATTTTTTTGTATTTAGATATTTGGTAGAAATTGACCTGTATAATTTTATAATTTTTATTGTGATTCATTTTTTTATTGTGAAAAATATATTTCTTGAATTGTCACATCAAGGATGGATTGACGTTGAAAGTAATATAATGTAATAGTAAAAAAAGATTCTAACTTACCAATATATTAAAAATAAGAAAGAGCAAATTCTAGTTATAAAACTTAAATTGCTCTTTTTTTGTTGCATTTCAATTTGAGCTATTACTACGACCCTTTTCAAGCTATACATAATGTTTATTTAATCGTATTCACATTATGATGCCACAACTTCCTTTTCATAAATCAGATGATCTATCTCTTCATTTAATTCAATTTCAGTTTTAGTTGATTCTAACTTTTTTAACGCAACTGCAAGCATTAACTTAATTCGATTAATTTGATTGACCTCACTCGCACCAGGGTCATAATCAACCGCAACTATATTCGCATTAGGATAATTGTTTCGAATCGCTTTAATCATTGCTTTACCCGTAATATGATTAGGTAAACAAGCAAAGGGTTGCATACAAACGATGTTATCAGTACCACTTTCAATTAATTCAATCATTTCACCTGTTAAGAACCAACCCTCACCCGTTTGGTTACATAAAGAAACAATTTTTTCAGCACCATGTGCAATGACATCAATACTTTTTGGTGCATCGAAGCGTAAACTTTGATTCAAAGCATCGATAATGGGTTTTCGAATTCGATTAATCACATGAATTAATAATCTTGAAATGAATTTACCCTTTGGATTAAAGTAAAGTTCTTTTGCTTTAATCTCCATATTCTTAATTGAATATAAAAAGAAATCGGCAAGATCAGGCATTACCGCCTCTCCACCTTCTGATTCAATATAATCAATAATATAATTATTTGCATCGGGATGAAACTTAACTAAAATTTCGCCAACAAGTCCTATTTTTGGTTTAAGAACTTGATTTATTTCAAATAGTTCAAATTCTGTTACTATTGCTTTAACAATTTGTTTATATTCTTTTAATTCACATGTTTCAATAAATACTTTACATTCATTCAACCATTTATTAAATAATTCATTCGCACTCCCTTTTACGACTTCATAAGGACGAACGCGATATAATAAACGCATTAATAAATCACCTAAAAGTGCCGCAATAATAATTTTCTTAATTAATTTCAAATTTAACTTAAAACCTGAATTTTTTTCAAATCCTGAAGTATTTAAAGAAATAACAGGGATTTGACTTAATCCAGCATCTTTTAGCCCTTTACGAATGAAGGCAATATAGTTAGTCGCTCGACATCCTCCACCCGTTTGGCTGATAATCACAGATGTATTTTTCAAATCATATTTCCCGCTTTTTAAAGCATGGATTAATTGACCGACAACCATAATGGATGGATAACAAGCATCATTATTTACATACTTTAATCCCTCTTCAACTGAGTTATTATCTGCCTTTTGTAATAACTCAAGCTTATACCCTTCGGAATTAAATACATTCTCAAATAGTGAAAAATGAATGGGTGACATTTGTGGGCATAAAATGGTATGTTTCTTTTTCATTTCTTTCGTAAAGGTAATTTTTTCTTGAACTTTATTGATTTTTTTTGGCTCAAGTCCTTTACGATCTCTTTCCTCAATAGCTGCTTTTAAAGATCTTACTCTAATACGAGCTGAACCTAAATTATTTACTTCATCAATCTTAATTGAAGTAAATATTTTGTTATTGTTTTCTAGGATTTCCTTAACTTGATCACTTGTAACCGCGTCTAAGCCACAACCAAATGAATTAAGCTGAATTAACTCAATATTTTTTTCTTTAGAGACAAAACTAGCTGCCGCATATAATCGTGAATGATAAACCCATTGATCAACTACTCTTAATGGTCTTATAACTTCTCCTAAATGAGCAACTGAATCTTCTGTTAATACTGCCATTTTATATGAAGTTATTAATTGATCAATACCATGGTTGATTTCCGGATCAATATGATAGGGTCTTCCTGCTAAAACAATCCCTTTAATATTATTTTCATTAATGTATTTTACTGTTTCCTCACCCATTTTACGAATTTCAGTTTTAATTGATTTGTCTTCTTCAATTGCTTTCTCTACAGCAATTTTTATTTCCTTTTTAGGAACATCAATAAAAACATCGGATAATTTTTTAATTAAAGCTTCATCACTATGAAATGAAACAAACGGATTCACAAATGGAATTTGTTTCTCTTTGATCAAATCAACATTATTTTTAATTGATTCTGAATAACTAATCACAATTGGACAGTTATATTGATTTGTCGCATCCACTTGTTCTTTTTTCTCAAAAAAGACTCCTGGATAAAAAATAAAATCAACATTCATTTCAATTAACTTTATAATATGACCATGGACTAATTTAGCTGGATAACAAGCTGATTCTGAAGGAATAGTATCCATACCTACTTCATAAACTTCCTTACTACTTCGTGGTGACAATTCTACTCGATATCCTAAAGTTGTAAAGAATGTGAACCAAAAGCCATAATTTTCATACATGTTCAAGACTCTTGGAATCCCAACTGTACCTCTTTTCGCATCACTTTTACTTAATGGAAGATAATTAAACATCAGTTTATATTTATATTCATATAGATTAGGGATGTTATTCTTTTCTAGTTTTAATCCTGCACCTCGTTCGCAACGGTTACCAGTGATTAATTTTTCTTTATTATTAAATTTATTAATCGTAAGAATACATTTATTACTACATAAATTACATCTACTCATTGATGATACTGAACTAAATTCTAGTAATTCCTCATCATTCAATAAAGCAGATTTATAATTTTCAACATATCGCTCTTTCGCAATCAAGGCACAGCCAAAAGCTCCCATTAGTCCAGCAATATCAGGTCTAAAAGCCTCTCGACCAGAAATTAACTCAAATGCTCTTAATACTGCATTATTATAAAAAGTACCACCTTGAACAATGATTTTTTCTCCCATTTCTTCAGGTGTTCTAATTTTAATAACTTTATATAAAGCATTTTTAATGACTGAGTAAGATAAACCACTCGCGATATCACCGACAGTAGCTCCTTCTTTTTGCGCTTGCTTTACTTTCGAGTTCATAAACACTGTACAACGAGAGCCTAAATCAACCGGGTTTTGCGCTTGTATTGCTTCTTCAACAAACTTTTCAATTGATATATTTAATGTTTGAGCAAAATTTTGGATAAATGAACCACATCCTGCTGAACATGCCTCATTTAAAACTACAGAATTTATGACGCCATTTTTGATCGTGATACATTTCATATCTTGACCACCTATGTCAAGAATGAAATCAACTCCAGGAACAAAGAATTCAGCAGCTTTATAATGAGCTACAGTTTCAATTTCACCAATATCCACTTTAAGGGCTGCTTTTATTAATGCTTCACCATAACCCGTAACGGCTGAATTGACGATTTTTGCTTGAATAGGTAAAATTTTATATAAATCTATTAAGGCGTTTTTAATCACTTTTAAAGGATTATCTTCGTTATTTTGGTAGAAATCGTATAGAACATGACCTGATTCATCGATAAGTATCATTTTCGTGGTGGTCGAACCGCAATCAATTCCTAAGAAACAATTACCTTCATAATTTTCTAATTTACCACGTTTTACTTGACACATTTGATGACGTTCTTTAAATTCAGCAATTTCAGCTTGATTTTGAAATAATGGAGCCACTTTCTTAACATCTTGATTCATATATTCATGTATTGTTTCAGCTTTTTTTATTAATTCACTTATTGGCATTTTTTCATTATTAAAAGAAGATAAACTTGCACCCAGGGCTACAAATAACTGCGCATTATCTGGAAATACTGGGTCAGATTCTTTTAGTTTTAATGTTTCAACAAAACGGCTTCTAAGTTCACTTAAGAAATATAAGGGTCCACCTAAAAATGCCACACGTCCTTTAATTTTTCTTCCACATGCTAGTCCACTAATCGTTTGATTGACGACAGCCTGAAAGATAGATACCGCAATATCTTCTCTTCTCGCACCTTCATTTAATAAAGGTTGAATATCAGATTTCGCAAATACCCCACATCTCGCAGCAATCGGATGTATAGTCTGGTAATCTTTCGCTAACTCATTTAAACCTATTGCATCTGTGTGAAGTAAAGCTGCCATTTGATCTATAAATGCTCCAGTACCTCCTGCACATGTTCCATTCATCCTTTGTTCAATTCCATTATTAAAATAAGTTATTTTCGCATCTTCACCACCGAGTTCAATCGCAACATCGATATGATCGAGTGTTTCTTCTACTGCTTTTGTACAAGCTATAACTTCTTGTATAAAAGGTACATCATACCATTTAGAAACTGAAAGTCCACCTGAACCAGTTACACTTATTGTAAAATGGCACTCTTTAAATAAAGCAGCTAATGTATGAAGCATTTTTTTAATTGTTGTTTTAATATCAGAGTAGTGTCTTTCATATTTACTAAAAATAATTTCTTTCTTATCATTTAAAACCGCTAATTTGACTGTTGTTGAACCTACATCTAAACCGATGTGTATAATTCTATCCATTTTATCCACCTCAAAACTGTATTATAGTACTCCATATTTAATAAAATCAATATTTGTTAATAATCGTTTTCTAGCAACTTGTACATCAAGATTAAAATAAAAATAATTATTTAATGCATTATATACTAAACTAAACATAATTATTAAAAAATCAATCAATTCTTCTTTCGATTTCACTTTTAAATGATCTATACCTTTTATAAAATCATCATTGTAATCGATTTCACTTAAAGGTAAGACTACTGATTTTTGTGTACTTGGTTTCATGTTTTCAATTAATTTCTTAAAAAAAAGTTGTTTATCACTATTTTTACTACTTACTATATAATCAAATAAAAAAACAAATAAATCAAATACATTCACTTCTTGATAATTGCTTTTTAATAAACTTACAAAATCAATTCTTTCCCTTTCAATTAAATAAAAGTAAAGATCCTTTTTACTGGTGAAATAATAATAAAATCCACCTCTAGACATCTTTATATCATTTATTATATGCGTTACAGAAGCTTTTTCATATTCATTTAAAGAAAATTCTTTAATAGCACAATGGAGGATTTGTTGCTTTTTATCTTCATGTAAATTATCAAACATTTCACTTGGCATGATCCTTCACCTCTAATTCGACACCTTGTCTATTTAATATTTTAATCGTAAACACAATAATTTCCAATAAGAAAATGTTTTCATATTGAAAAAAAGTCAACAAGTGCTGACTTTAAATTATATTGTTAGAAGTGTAAAAATATACTCACCAACAATTTCATCAAAATAAACTAAACCAAAATTTCGTGAATCGTAACTATCTTTACGATTATCTCCTAAGACAAAGTAATAGTTTGCAGGGATTACTACAGGTAACTTATTTATATAATCATCGCTAGTGTCATATATTCTTGTTTTCTTCCAAATTGCTTCAAAACTGATAGTTTGATCTATCGTAGTGCGGTAAGCAGGATTAAGATAAAATTCATCTATTATTATACCATTCACATAGACAAAATCATTTATAATTTCAACATGGTCGCCAGGAACGGCGATTATTCGTTTTAAGACATTCATTTTAGTACCATCAACTTCTTTACGACAAGCAACTAAGTCACCATAACTCAATTGATAGGGATAAACTACGATACCAGCGGAATAAGTTTTTAAAGTTGGTTTCATAGATTCTCCATATATAGAATTTAACATAAAAATCGCTTTATTATTAATAAAATAATTGAAGATACTAATAATCGATATAACACAAATAAATTTCATGACATCATAAAAATTGTTTTTTATAAATGTCATGTATTTATTCATTATTTGATACATTTTAAGATTTTTAGGTTTATCACAAAAATCATCTTCAGTAAATTCATTTAATATATTTACTTTAATATAGTCTTTCAATTCTTCAACATTGGGAAAATGCAACTCAGTATAATCAGTTGATAACGCTAGAAACAAAAGATATTCATATAAATAAATTTCATTATTAGCATCAAGTTCAAAATCTTTAATGACTTCATAACGATAAAATGATTTGGTTTTATAATCTATTAAATAAACTAAATATTTATTGATTTCAATTTTTCTAATTATTAGATCATCATTAACTTTATATAAACCCTTTTTAACATCAAATTCAAATGAATCCATAAATACCTCCATAAATTAATTGCTAGGCAATTTTAAAAACATTAATCTATTATATTCATAAGACTGTCGAATTATGAAAAATTGTGTTATTACTGATTGATTACCCTATAGAACTGTTTCTATGTATACGGGTTACAAAATCTAACATTATGTTAAAAAAATAAAAAAAATGGTTCAATAATTAATTATTAAACCATTAAATAAAATTAAGATAATTTATTTTTGTCATCTGCTTTATCGATATAATGATCTGTGTCTTCAAATCTTACGGATACGATTGTCGTTACACCAGACTCTTGCATTGTAACCCCATATAATGTATCAGCTTTTTCCATAGTTCCTTTACGATGCGTAATGACAATAAATTGTGATTGATCACTAAATTTTTGTAAATAATCAGCGTATCTGACTACATTTGCTTCATCTAGTGCCGCTTCACATTCGTCCAAAATACAGAATGGTACTGTTCTAACACGTAATATCGCAAATAGTAGTGATATAGAAGTTAAAGTCTTTTGTCCTCCAGATAAAAGATTCGCATTATTTAATTTAGTTCCAGGTGGTTGGGCAATTATATCGATCCCAGTATTTAATAAGTCTGTTTCATCCTCTAGTACTAACTGTGCATTACCACCATTAAATAATTGTCTAAATACGTTAGTAAATTCTATATTTACTTTATCAAATGTTTCTTTAAATCTTTCTACCATTACTTCATCTAATTCTTTTATAGACGATAAAATATCATCTTTTGCTTTTATTAAATCATCATAGTTTCTTTTTAATGTTTCGAAACGATCTTTTACTTTATTGAATTCCTCAATAGCATTAACATTAACATTACCTAAACCTTCAATGTGTTTACGTAAATTTTTTACTCTTATTTTAGCAATTTCATAATCCATTTCTAAAAGATAATTTGTTTTCGCAAAATCTAAAGTCATATGATATTCATTAGTTAAGAAATCCATTAAACCTGCATATCTCACATCAATCCGATTTTTTTCAATATCTATTTCATGTAACTCTTTAGTAGAGTTTCTGACAAATCGAATAATTTCCATGTTTTCACGTTCAAGATGTTGAATTTCTTCAACATAAGCGATATTTTTGCCTCTTAAATCTCTTAAGACTTTATTTAAATGATCACGTGTATCAAATAAATCTTTCATATTATCAGCATCTAAACTTTCTTGTAATTGTTTAATCACTTCATGTTTAGAACGTAGATATTCTTCAAGTCTTGTTGATTCTATTCTTTGACTATAAAGCGATGTATCATAATTTCGCGTTTCTACCTCAACGATTTTTATATCTTTTTCTAAATCAACTAACTCAGCTTCAGTCGCTGATAACGCTAATGTTGCTTCTTCTAATTGAAGCCTTTGTTGCAATAATCCTGGTGTCT
The DNA here is from genome assembly GCA_029240795.1 of Haloplasmataceae bacterium. Lineage (GTDB taxonomy): Bacteria > Bacillota_I > Bacilli_A > Haloplasmatales > Haloplasmataceae > JARDZP01. The sequence continues at coordinate 25,623 of JARDZP010000011.1, forward strand.
TTTTCTCTTGACGTCCACCTGTCATACTACCACCAACGTGAATGACATCACCATCTAGTGTTATAATACGATACGCATTATTAATTGTTTTAGATAAATAAGTAGCGTCATCTAAATTATCACAAATTAAAACATTACCTAATAAGTTACTCATCACTTTAACGTAATGAGAATCAAATTTAATTAAATTTACGGCTGTATTAATAAAACCTTTTTGTTTAAATAAATTATTTAAATCTCTTTGATCTATATTACGTGGTTTCATTGCTTCAATTGGTAAAAATGTAGCTCTACCTAAATTACCACGTTTCAAATATTCTATCGAACTTTTAGCATCATTTACAGTATTAACAATGATATGTTGTGCACTAGCAGCTAGTGCTAATTCAATCGCATTTACATATTTTTCTTCAGTAGTTATAAGTGATTCAACTGTACCATGAATGCCATGCAAAGTATTCGCATTTGCCGCACTTAACACATTTTTAACGCCACCATAATAACTATTTGAAAAATCATTCAATAATTGAATTTTTGATTGTAATGTCTGCCTATTTGAATTCTTTTGATAGTAATTATTTTGTAATTTAGTTAAATGACTTCGTGAATCACCTAACTTTGTTTGTAAATCACTAATACTATTTTTTAAATTATTAAATCTAGCATCTTGCTTTTGTAATTCACTAAGATTTTCACGAAATATATTTTCAAATTCTGATGCATCATTATTACCCATTAATGCTCTTCTTTGACCATCTATATAACTTATTTTTGAAGTAACATCAATAATTTGATTTTGATAATTATTGATCTCTTGATCTAGTTCATTTTTAATATTATTTAAATCAATAATTTTTTGATTATTTTTAACTTCCATTTGTTCATAAGTTATAATTTGAATCGATTGTTCCTGCATTTGTTTTTCGATTTCTTTAATTCTTTTTAAAGCAATCTCTATATCACGTACATATAAAGCAACCTCTATACTTTCAAGTTGACCTTTAACTCCTAAGTATTCTTTAGCAACAACACATTGTGTTTCTAGACTACTATATTGCGTTTCTAATTCACTCAATATATCTTCAGCACGTTGTAAATTTGTCTGTGTATTCTCTAAATTCCGAATGGTTTCTTTTTTACGATTTTTATATTTTAAAACACCTGCAGCTTCTTCAATAATTGCACGTCTTTCATCACTTTTTGCTTCAATCACAGCTCGAACTTTATCTTGAGATATAATCGAAAGCGAATCAGAACCAATACCTGAGTCTAGGATAATATCCCTAATATCTTTTAGCCTTACCTTTTGTTTATTTAGAAAATATTGACTATCTCCTGAACGAAATAAGCGTCTTGTTATCGAAACTTCTTCATATTCAACTGGCAATGCTTTATCTGTATTATCTAATACAATGGTAACTTCAGCAACATTTAATGGTGCTCTTTCAGTAGTACCATTAAAAATGATATCTACCATGGTATCACCACGTAAACTCTTGCTTGATTGTTCACCTAGAACCCATTTAATCGCATCGGATATATTGGATTTACCTGAACCATTTGGTCCAACAACTGCGGTTATACCTTTTTGAAACTCAATAATTGTTTTTTCCGCAAATGACTTAAATCCAATTGCTTCAATTCTTTTTAAAAACATTTTTACCACCTATTTCTACATCATACCCTAAATTATACCTTATTTCCGCCTTTATTTAAAGTATCGACAAGAAAAAACATAATAAGTATTAAAAATTGTTGAATGTAAATAATATAAATGAGGTTAACTCTTTTTAAGAAAGGGATGATGAGATGAGATCTTTTTTAATCGCAATCTTAATAGGTTTAGCAATTGGCTTTATCATTTACAATAATAATAAATTAGAACTACAAGAAAATTATAATATCTTAGGCAAAATAGGTCATTATACCTTATATAAATATGAAACAGACTATTGTGCTACTGCACTGGATGTAATCTATGAAGATGAGCAAAATGTTTATTATTTTACTTGTATTAAAAGTGAAAATTATTTTTTAAAAAACGTCAGAGAAACAATAAATATAAAAGACGCTTTGCAAACTAAATTAATTCATATAAATGATCTAATCAAATTAGAGCCTAATATTATTATTCATCCAAAAGAAAATTGGTATAACTCTCATATACCTGCTGGTGAATATCTAATAATTTATTCTAAAATCTAACGCTATAAAATAAGGCATAATATTTAAAAAATATTATACCTTTTTGATTTATTATTTAATAGTTATGATATAACTCCCTACATTATAGTTAGATGAAAATCTTAATTAATAAGTTCCTGCATTATCGTAAAGAATTGTATAAGGATCAATTCTGCAAGTAAATAATCTTTACTCTTTGAAAGTTCATCGTAAAATAATAAAAGGGCTAATCAGCCCTTTTAAAACTTATTCTTACTATTTAATTAAAATATGGTCAAAATTTGTATCTTTGATCATTGGAATATAACCATCATTTAGATTCTTAAAATCCCAAATCGATTCTTCAAAACCTTTGTTCGTATAAAACTCCATTAATTCCAATTGGTCAAAATCTACGTATGATAGGTTTTCTTGATATTCATTTAATTTAATAGAATGATTAAGCACGTAAACCTTAGTTTTGTTGATTAGTTTTGCATTTTTAGCCATTATGACATTACCAAGAAAGATATTATTTTGATTTTCGAATGTATCAATTAAATACATAAAGTGATTGCTTTCTCTTACATCTATTGTTTCGATAGTTCCGAGAATAATTGTGTTTTCTGAGTAACATTCAGGATAACTTGCGCAACTAACACTTCCAGCGATGTCATCTTCACCTTTTACATACGAATTTGATATAGAATAATAGATTTTAGAACTGTTGCCAGAAAATCCACCCACATAAACTACACCCTCAATAACCGCATTAACATAAGATTGTTTTATTTCACCACCAGAACCAACAAGTCCACCAGCAAATGCTCCTTTACTAGATACATTTCCAATAAAACTTGACAATTCAATTATTGACATAGGATTACTTCCAATGATACCTCCTACGAATCCGCCACCTATAATATTTCCAGTTACATTTACTTTATAAATATGGGATTTTTTCGATGTCTTACTTAATGCACCTATATAGATTTCATCACTCATATTTATATCTACATTAGTTAAGTTTAAATTACTGATTTTAACATTTTCTACATGATTGAATAATGGTGTTTTAAGTTCGATCAGACTATAGCCATTTCCATTTAATGTCCCATAAAAGTCAAAATCATCTTTTAGATTGTAGTTGCTCATGTTTAAATCTTTAGTTATACTATATTTACCATCTGGATTAGAGTAAATCTTTTTAAAGTCATTCATGTCATTAATTTTTACTGTTCTATATTCAATATAATATATAAAACTAAAGATAAAAATGAGGCATAACATGAAACCTATTATGTTGTAATATTTATACCGATTTGCCTTTTTATATTGCATTGGTTTGTATTTGGCATATAGTGATACAAAAACTATTCCAATGAATTGTAAAATAAAAAGAAAAATTAAGACGAATGTCAATTTATTATTAAAAATCATTTTATTAATAACATATACAACCATTAACTCTACGAAATATTTTCCCAATAAACTATAACTATGCTTTTTCAAGTTTCTCTCCTCCATTTTTAATATAAATTTTCTATTATAGAATATCATTTGATAATCTATAAGTAAACTAATATATCCTAAAAAAACAGATACGTTCAACATAGAAAATGAAAATAAGGTAGCGATTATGCTACCCTATTTTGTTTAAGTTCTGCCAATTTCTTTTCTAAACCTAATTCGTTCATAGCAGATAGAAATTTGATATTTACTTATCTTATTTTTTTCTTAAATCATTTGGCAAACAAACCTCTTTTTCAAAAATCTCATATAAAATCTTCATCCGTATTTCAAAATGTTGAGCATTATTTTAGTTAAGATTTATTGAAGGATTTTTACTATGTTTTTATATTACTATTAAACTCATTTTAAAAATATAAATATAATTAAGTAAATCAAATTAAAAATCGTAAAGATTTTCCATTGGAATTTCTCTACGATTTTATTTAATATTTAACCTAGTTTTCCATATGCTTCCTAATCTAAACAGAACATAATGAAATAATTTTCCATCTTTTTATTTTAATTCAATAATTTTTATACAGACAGGATTTGGAACACTAATCGAATATAATGAAGTAAGTTGACCTGTTTTTTGATCAATTTTAAACGAAACGACTGAACTGGATTGCTGATTACAAACAAGTAAATAATCATCTATTATAGAAAAGTCTCGCGGAAAAACCCCAAGTGTCGAAACAATATCAATTAATGTTAACATTCCACTTAATTCATCAATTTTATAAATTGCTATACTATCATATCCACGATTTGAAACATATAAAAATTGATAATCTGGTGATATCTTGATAGCTGCAGCATAACTATTTTCACTAAAGTTTGAAGGAAGAGTCGATACGATTTGTATAATATTTCTTTCTTTAATTACCACAACTTCTGAAGATAGCTCATTTACAACATAAGTGAACGAATTTAAAAAAGCAAGATGTCTCGGTCCAGATCCAGGTTTTAAAGATATATTATAATCTTTTATAAGTTCATTATTTTCAAACCTATAATAAAGAATTTGATCAATTCCTAAATCAACTGCACATAAATGTGTTTGATGATGAGTAACAAAATGAACATGAGGAGCTTCTTGCCTTTCTTTATTAGGACCACTACCAACATGTTTATAAACATGACTTATTTCTCCAATACTACCATCAAGATTAATCGGTAATTGTGAAATTGTACCTTCAGTATAATTCGCTACAAATAAGTTATTTTCTACTAAACATAAATGACACGGATGTTTTCCTTCTGTTTTCTGTGAATTGAAAAGCGTCAACTCACCAGTTTCTTGATCAATTTTAAACGCAGAAACTCCACCACCATTTGTACCATTAAATTCAGCTGTTTCATTAACAGAGTATAGAATGGAATAATCATCATTTTGTACTAAATATGATGGATTGATCGTAGGATCTGACAATCCTTTTTCAATTAATTTACCATTTTCAAAATCAAATATATAAATCCCGTCTTTTGTGTATGTTCCTACATAAACCATTTTTTTACTTATCATATATTATCCCTTTTTAATTTAATTCTACAATGAAAACGCTCGTAATATAGATGCGACTAATTTCGAAACAATCGAACGTTTGTGAACTTGTTAGTCGTTACAATTTTAGACTTTTTAATATTTTTGATCGTATCACTTTGGTATAAAACACAAAGAACGATAATATAACCAATCATCGCAATATGATTATCAGCTTATTCAAGTCTTTCTAATTAAATTGTATATTTATCATAATATTCCTTCAATATTCCCCGATAATTTGCTTTCCAAGGTTTATTTTTACCTATAAAATGAATAATAAAATTATTATTATTTACCCATTCTTGATCAATTTTTTCAGAATTAATTTTTACGTTATTTAAAGTGATTAAGCGATCTGATAAATTATATTTTAACGTATCGACTACTTTTACTTTATCACCATATAAAGCACTAATGATATCTTGATCAGGTAAAAGTAACTTTTTCTTATTTAATTCAATGAAATTGTAAATTTCTGTTTTATTGATGTTTTTTCTTAATTCATTTAAATTTAATAACATAACACCAGTATTTACATATACATGATCTTTACTCATATTTAATCTTAGTTGATTAAGGCGATGTAGAATTTTTTTAATATGGGTACAGGCAATAAAATAATTACCTTCAAAATCCATGTTATAAAGCTCAGTTAATGATTTATTAATGATAATATCTGGATCTAAATATAAAATACGCTCCAAATGATCAGGCAAATAAAAGCCTGAAAAAATACGATAATATATTTCAAAAGGATATCGTTCCACAACAGGAGCATCTTTAAATAAATCATTTTCAACTTTTATAAAATGATATGTTAAACAATCATTAAGTTTATGATTGTTTAGAAATACAAAGTCATCTTCAGTTAATGAACTATGCATGACATAAACATCAACTTTTGTATTAGGATTGTTAATTAATAAACTTTTTAGCATAACAGCTAAGTAATAACGGTATTTACTATTAATTGTTACTAAAATGTCCATTTAATTCCTCCAAATAAATTAAATATTCTCACTTTGATATTCGTTAACCATTTTATCTAAAGCTACTTTAGCTGCATTTTGTTCAGCTTCCTTTTTAGAATGACCTTCGCCTACACCCATTTTAATTTCATCCATAAATACTTCGGATATAAAAGTTTTATTATGAGCTGGTCCTGTTTCTGAAACAATCTCATATCTAACAGTTCTTGTGTTATCAGTTTGAACCAATTCCTGTAATTTACTTTTATAGTCAATAACATTTATTTGATTTCCATCTTTAACTAATGGAAATACATGATCTTCTAAAAATTGGTATACACGATCAAATCCTAAATTAAAATCTAAGTAAATTGCACCTAAAACAGCTTCAAATGCATCAGCTAATAGTGCTGGTCTATTTCTACCACCACTTAATTCTTCACCCTTACCCAAGCGAAGGTAATCACCTAATTCAATATTATTGGCATAAGTTACAAGAGCCGGTTCACACACATGTTGTGCTCTTAGTTTGGTCATTTCACCTTCATTTAGGTCACCATAGTTATTAAATAAAAATTGACTAATAGCTAACTCTAAAACAGCATCTCCTAAAAATTCTAAACGTTCATTATCGCGGTATTTTTCACTACGATGTTCGTTTACAAAGGAAGAATGGGTGAGTGCTGTTTCTAATAAATCAATATTTTTGAAAGCAAAATTGTGTACATCACAAAACTGCTTTAATAAATTACGACTACTCATTATTACCACCTACATTATATATTTTCATTTTCCTCTTTTGCTAATACTTCTTTGATTATTGGTATTACATTTTCTTGTACAGTTTTTTTAGCTTGTCTAATCGCATTCATAAATGCGAAATGATCACTTGAACCATGTGCTTTAATTACCACAGATTCACAACCAAATAGCACTGCTCCACCAACTTCACTAGCATCAAAGGTTTTTTTGATATTATTTAAATTCTTTTTCGCAATTAATCCACCTATCATACCAAAAATGTTAGATTTAATTTCGCGTTTTAAAACAGTACCGAATACTTTAGCAGTTCCTTCAATCGTCTTTAAAGCAATATTGCCTGTAAAACCATCAGTCACTAAAACGTCACATTTAGCATTAATTATATCTTTTCCTTCTATATTACCAACAAAGTTTAAGCCAGACTGTTTTAATAAGTCGTAAGTGATTTTTTCAAATTCACGACCTTTTTTCTCTTCTTCACCATTATTTAATAATCCTACACGTGGATTTTTCTTACCCAACACTTTTTCGGAATAAACAGATGCAATTTGTGCGAATTGTACTAACCATTCTGGTTTACATTCAACATTAGCACCGCAATCAAGTAAAAGCATATAGCCACCATCTACTTGTGGTAAAATCGGGCCAAGAGCTGGACGTAAAAAATTCTTGATTCGTTTAACAATTAAAGTTCCACCCGATACAACAGCAGCTGTAGGTCCTGCACTTACAATTGCATCACATTCTTTTTCTGCACAAGCTTGCATTGCTTTTATCATTGAAGCTTCTTTACGTTTACGAATCTCATAAGCAAGTTCCTTTTCATCCATGCGAAAATAATCGGAGCAGTGAACAATACTTATTCGAGTACGATCAGTTAAATACCTTTTGATTGCTTCTTCATCACCATATAAGACTATTTCAATATCTGGAAAATTCTTAATAGCAAGCATTGCCCCTTCAACAGTTATATGGGGCGCGTTGTCTCCCCCCATAGCATCTACAGCAATTTTAATCATTCATGATTCCTCCTTCAAATTCTTTTCTTAATATACTGAATATACATATATCAACAAATTGATTCTCAATCATTTGGGCTTCTCTTAAAATACCATCAATTTGCATATTCATTTTTTTCATCAAATTAATTGAACGTTCATTAAAAAGATAAACTTCACAGGATAAGCGATTCAAGCCCAAATTATTAAAAGCATAGTTAAATAAAACAGTTAATGCTTTTTTCGAAATACCACTACCCCATAATTGTTTATTTCCAATGATAATTTCAAATAATCCTGTTTTATTTTCTAAATCATAGCCTATTTCCATTTTACCCACTACAATATTATCTAAAACAATCGAAAATATTTTTAAATCATCATGTTCACTAAAATAAAATTCATACCGTTCTTTAAACACATCTAATGTGATGTCCCTATTAAAATCAGTATAATAGGCAATTTCGGGGTCCGAAACAAATTTAAATAAAATATTGAGATCTTCTGGAATGATTTCTCTAACGACAAACTTCATTTTAATCACCTATTTTTTTTAATTTAACTAACTTAATTATACACAATAATCTTCTAATAATTAATATTTTTCGACTTTTTTAATCAAATAATTCATTATTTTCGATTATTTGTCTTTCTATATAATATCTTAAGGCAAAATACTCTGGATTGATCATAAGTTCTTTCGTTTCAACAATCACTTTTGCATCATCTCTTGCTACTTCCAAAATTTTAAAATCATTAACAATATCAGCCATTTTAAATTTTGGTAACCCTGATTGTCTACTACCAAAGAAATCACCAGGACCTCTTATTTTTAAATCTTCTTCAGCAATTTCAAATCCATCATTTGTTTTCGTCATAATTTCCAAACGATTTTGAGTTTTATCATTTTGAAAATCACTCACTAAAATACAATAAGATTGTAAGTCACTTCTTCCAACTCTACCTCTTAACTGATGGAGTTGAGCTAAGCCAAAACGTTCAGCATCTATAATTACCATTAAGGTCGCATTACTCACATTAACTCCAACTTCTACTACAGTAGTCGACACGAGTACATGAATCTGATTATTTTTGAATTCATGCATGACTTTTTCTTTTTCATCATTGCTCAATTTACCATGTAATAAACCTACATTATATTTCCCCATAAAAAGTGTTTTATATTTTTCATAAACACTAATCGCATTTTCTAAATCCATTTTTTCTGATTCATCAATTAATGGAGTCACGATGTAAACTTGTTGGCCTAAAGAAGCCGCTTGATCAATAAATTTAACTAACCTATCTTCGAGTTTACTTTTAATTAAATAAGTCTTAACCACTTTTCTGCCTTTAGGCATTTGTTTTATACTTGATACATCCATGTCACCAAAAACTGATAATGCAAGTGTTCTAGGAATGGGTGTTGCACTTAAAAATAAAGCGTCTGGTGTTCCACCTTTTTCTCGTAGCGATTTACGTTGATTAACACCAAATCGATGTTGTTCATCTATTATTATTAAACCCAGTTTATGATAAGTAACTCCTTCACTAATTAAAGCGTGTGTACCAACGAGAATATCTATTTTATTTTCATTTAACTCAGTTAAGATTAAATTACGATTTTTTGTAGAGGTTGAACTTGTAAGTAATCTGACGCTTAGATGACTAAACAAATTTCGAAAATAATCATAATGTTGTTCGGCTAAAATTTCAGTTGGCGCCATGATACAGCCTTGATAGCCTGCCAAATTATTCGCATATAATGCGATTGCAGCCACCACTGTTTTACCACTACCTACATCCCCCTGAACTAAACGATTCATTTGAAATTCACTTTTTAAGTCATGAAGTATTTCATTACATACATTAATTTGATCACCTGTTAATTCAAAAGGTAAATTTTTAATAAAATTATTAATATCAGTAGGATTAAACACTTTCAACTCTTTTAAATTGGTTTTATGTTCTTTTTCTTTTAAATAATATATTTTAAGTTGAAATTTTAATAATTCTTCATATTTAATTCTTCGCATCACTTGTCTAATTTGTTCATTATTTACTGGGAAATGTGCAAACGTAAATACATCTTTATTAGAAATTAATCGATATTTATTAATTAAACTTAATGGCAGTTCATCATTAATTAAAGATTCAAATTGAGCTAAAGCTTTTTTTAGTACATTTAAAAAAAAAGGTTTTTTCAAACTCTTTAAAGAATAGACTGGTTCTACTCGATCATTTTCTAACTTACTTAAACGCAATTCCGACGCAACAATTTGGGCTTTATTTTTATCAAATTTGCCAGTGATCGTCACATGATTCCCTTTACTAATCTTACCTCGTAAAAAATCACGATTAAAAGCAGTTATTTTAATAATGACATCATCAACTACGATGTTAAAAATTAATCTTGATTTACGAGCACCAAAATAATTAAACACAGGTTCAGTGACAACTTGTCCAATAACAGTAATTTTGTCATCGGTGTTAACCGTGTGAATATTTGCGACTTCATAATTTTCATAGCGATAAGGTAGATAATAAAATAAATCATAAATCGTAAAAATTTCTAATTCATTGAGATGTTCAATCATCTTTTTACTAATCCCTTTTATCTCATTTACTTTTACTTCAATAAGTTTATTCAAGTTTATCACCTCTTTATCATTATTTATACTCTCTTAACTTATAATTATAGCATAAATTGGTGTTATTTTACAATATTCTTGTAACTAAAATGGATAAACGCACCAGTTTTTTAATAAACTCTATTGACATTCAGGAAAACACTAATATTTTCCTATTTTTTATGCTATATAACATATAAAGGTGTATTTATGAGAGAATACAAGAATGGCTTTTAAAACACAAAACTAAAGGTACTGAGGTGTATCAAAGATAAATATGATCTTTATCAAGTTCATTGTGTTAGGGACTAAATCTCACCAAAAGATAAAATATCTTCTTTTACAGTTTATGATCACGTTTATCATGTTTTCTATATGATTTTTGTTTTAATATATACAAAGGTTTAATGAGGAATTATTTAATCGTACATATTTTTCACATCAATTTAATCCAGTTAATCCAAATAAAAAATTAACTGAAAACACATTAAATAATCTGACAACTTGAATCAGTTAAGTGTTAAATATATCTTGAATCTCATTGAAATAAAAAGCATAATCCATAATATCTACAAAAAAGAATTTTATAATGAAATTACACTAATAAGAAAGGAGGAATACCTTGAACAAAAAATTATTTATTACAATTGTTTTAGCAGCTTTTATAGTTATTCCAATATCTGTATATGCATTTAATACACATTCATTTCAGTTACCATTAAATCTAATTAATAATACATCTAATGAAACAATAGAAGAAAATCAAAACTATATGGGTATGATGTCAAATTACGATTATATGAACGAAATGATGAATAGTAAAAATATGCAAAACATGAATCCTGAAGAACATAATCAATTCATCGAAGATCAAAGGACATTAATAGAACAACTATTACAAAACTCCACTAAGGGTTGCCACTAAGACTTTAATTAGATCACGATGGGTAGCCAATTATAATTTATCTGAATTATATAAAAGAAATATATTCAAGTTAATCTATTTCAAAATTATTAATATTTAATTCATTTTTTTAGTTAAAAACCAATAGAGTGGTGTACACCACTCTATTGGTTTTAAATGCATGATAAAAATTTACTGCCTAATAAAATAATAACCAATATCTTAAGTATTACTCCACTATAGACAAACTATAAATAAAGTATTTAGCAAAATATGTTAAAACAGTTATTTCACATTTTCAAGCGAAAAAA
>JARDZP010000161.1 GCA_029240795.1 Haloplasmataceae bacterium
AACAGATTAATTCTCTAATAGTAAGAAAAATGACAATGACTACAACTATTACTATTACAATACATAATAATATAAACATAAGAAGTGAAGAACTGTACCAAATATAACGAAGAAATGCCATATACCATGATGATATTTAAATAATGGAAAGACATAAAATATTGTACCTACAGTATAAGAAACACCACCAGATATTAAAAGAATTAATCCAGGTAAGTCCAACCCATTAATTAATTGATTGAATCCAAAGACGATTGACCAACCCATTAAAATGTAAATGACAACACTTAAGATTACGAATTTATTAATCCAAATGGACTTAAATACAATTCCAATGATTGCTAGACCCCACTGAATTCCGAATAGAACCCATCCTAATGTTTCATCAAATAACAAAAAGCAAAAAGGTGTATAAGAACCTGCGATTAAAATAAATATTGAAAGATGATCAAATCGTTCAAAAACGTTTTTAGTTCTACCTTTTGGAAAAGCATGATATAAACATGACATGGTGTATAAAAGAATTGATGATGAAGCGAAAATAGACATTGCTACAATTTCTATTGTTTCTTCCGATTTAAGAATAAGTAACACTAATGCGACGATTGAAAATATTGCTCCGACACCATGAACGATAGAGTTAAAAATTTCTTCTCCAAGAGTAAAGTATTTTTTAACTAGATCATTAGTTTCACCAGGTTTTAATTCAGCCTTTTTTCGTTCTTCTAATTCTTTAATCATAAATTCAGTTAATTCTGCTTGTTCTTTTTGTTTTCTACGTTTTTCTAATTCTCTTATAAAGAAGTTTTTAACGTCGTCTTGAATTGACTTTTTGTTGTTTTCCATTTTAATCACCTTTCTAATATTTCTTATCTAATATTATAACACTATATTCTATATAATTTAAATAAATTTGATAAATCTTTTTATTTACATAATTTAATAATGTAAGTAAAATGATAATATAGAAAATGGTGGTGAATAAAATGTTTTATGATACACATACGCATTTAAATGCTGATGATTTTAAAGAAAATTATGATGAAATAATTAAAGAGGCTAATTCATTAAATGTAAAATATTTAAACATTGTAGGTTTTGATAAAAATACTAATTTTCTCGCAAATCAAATCGCTAAGAAATATGAAAATATTTTTGCGTCTGCTGGTCTTCATCCAACCGATGTCAATAATTTTGATGAAACAGATTTAAGAGAAGTAGAGAATTATTTAAAACAAGATATTACAGTGGCAGTTGGTGAATGTGGCTTAGATTATTACTGGCATAAAGAAACTAGAGAAAGACAAATTGAATTTTTTAAAAAACAAATTGATTTATCGAAAAAATATAATAAACCCCTTATTATTCATGTTCGTGATGCCATGCAAGACGCATATGATGTGCTTTATGAAGCAAGTAAGGATCATAAGTTAAAAGGGGTAATGCATTGCTATAGTGGGAGTAGTGAAATGGCTAATCGATTTGTGAATCTTGGTTTATATATATCTCTTGGTGGACCTGTGACATTTAAAAATGCGAAGGAACCTAAAGAAGTCGCAAAAATAGTGCCGTTAGATCGTTTGTTAATCGAAACTGATTGTCCGTTTTTAGCTCCTCATCCTTATAGAGGTAAACAAAATAAACCAGTTTATGTAACTTTAGTGGCAGAAGAGATTGCTGCATTACGCGGATTAACTATCGAAGAAGTGGGAAATGTAACAACAAATAACGCTAAGCGATTATTTAATATCAAATAAATAAATAAAAATTACCAAATTTTGCATACTAATACTGTATTTTATAAAAGGATGTGTTTTTATGAATGAAAATAAAAGAAGTCTAATAGTTGGTACAGTAATAGGTGGTATACTATCCACGCTTTTAATCGCAGTATTATACTTTGGTCTAAACGTTACTGATTTATCAGCTAATAAAGTAAGTAAAATTTCTTATCAAGTTGATGTACAAAGTATCGTTAATCAAGCCATCGATAAAGCCAGTCCAAATGTAGTTGGCATTGTTCGATTTAATAATGAAAAAGAGAGTGGAACAGGCTCAGGCGTTATTTATAAATTAACTGAAGATAAAGTTTATGTTGTTACGAATAATCATGTAATCACAGGTGGTAATAAAGTAGAGGTAGCTTTTGTCGATGAAGAACGAGTAGAAGCCGAAGTCATAGGTGTCGATTTAATTTCTGATTTAGCCGTTATCACAATTCCGCGTGGTGATATTAGTAATCATATTGAATTTGCAGACTCAGATAACTTAAAAGTAGGAGAGTTTGTTTTTGCGATAGGAAATCCCTTAGGTTTAAATTTTTATGGTTCAGCTACTTTAGGAATTGTTTCATCAACAGAAAGATTAATTCCAATTGATGTTGATAAAGATGGAGAAAGTGACTGGTTCGCTAATGTTATTCAAACCGATGCCGCAATAAATCCTGGTAATAGTGGTGGAGCACTTGTAAATGTTGACGGTAAATTAGTTGGAATTAATTCGATGAAAATTGCAGGTAGTCAAGTTGAAGGAATTGGCTTTTCAATCCCTTCTAATATCGTCTTCCAAATCGTCAATGATTTAGAGGTTTACAAAGAAGTTAAAAGACCTTATTTAGGAATAGTACCCATTAGTATTAGTCGATTAAATGAAGAAGAAAAAGCAGAAAAAGGGATTGAAGTCTTAGAAAAAGGGATCTTGGTTCATGATGTAACCATCAATTCACCTGCTTATTTAGCGGGAATTAAGGCAAATGATGTGATTACACATATTGAGAAACAAGAAATAAAAAATGTGACTGATCTACGTTTAAAGTTATATAATAGACAACTTAATGATACTGTCACATTAACCATTTTAAGAGATAATAAAAATTATGATGTTAAAATGAAGTTACAGGCAAAAGAATCATGACCAACAA
>JARDZP010000162.1 GCA_029240795.1 Haloplasmataceae bacterium
CGCTGTAAAACCATATTCTAATGCCGAATAATATAGCATGGGTTTAATGGTAGAACCAGGATGCCTCATTCCAGCTAAAGCACGGTTATATTGTGAATTCTTATAGTCTCTCCCACCAATAACTGCTTTTACATGACCATTATTAGGGTCAATAGCGTAAATCGCTGTTTCAATGTTTGAATTGGGTGAATAGATCTCATCAATTGATCTTTCAATAATTTCATTTAATCTAATATCAAGAGTTGTGTAAACTTTAATTCCTTTATAAAAATCATCTAATACTAAATTAAATTTCTCTAATTCATATACAATGATATCTTGATAGAAGGGAGCAATATTATGTTGTGATTGAGGGTGAGTACCCGAAATACTAATTGGTTCAATCAGTGCATTTTTATATTCAATCTCAGTAATTTTTTCTTGAATAAACATTTGATTAAGAATTAATTCTTTTCTATTATTATTTCTCTCAAAATTATTTAATGGAGAATAATAAGTGGGGGCTTTAGGAATTGAAGCAAGTACGGCTGACTGTGCAATGCTTAAGTCTTTTGCGTTTTTATTAAAATAAAATTGTGAAGCATCAGCGATTCCATAAACACCATGACCAAAATAAATGGTATTTAAATAGCCTTCTAATATTTCATCTTTAGAATAATTGTTTTCAAGAAGCATTGTATAATAAGCTTCTTTAATTTTTCTTTCATATGATTTTTCATGATTTAAATATAGATTACGTGCATATTGTTGGGTAATTGTACTAGCACCATATCTTTTACTCATTGCGATCACATTATCGATCACTGCTTTAATGATGCGTAGATAATCAAATCCACTATGGTCATAAAAGTGTTGGTCTTCAATACTAATAATCGCTTTAATCATGTTAGGTGCAATATCTTTAAGTGTAATATAAGTATGACTTTTATCATTATTTAATTCAAAGAATTTGACATTGTCTTCACTATAAAATTCAATTGTGGCTAAATCACTAATTGCAGGTGGTTTTTGATTTCTAATATAAAAGAGTGAAGATAGTATAGATAGTATCAGAAAAGATAAAATACTAAACATAAGCACTAATTTTTTATTATCAAAATGATGTATTTTATTTTTTGCGAAGATAATCAGCTTGTTTCTATCAAATTTTAACATTTTAAACCTTCTTATCTATTTTTTCCTTTATATTGTTTTATCTTTTGTTAAAAATATGATATATTTATATAGGTAAAATTTTGTATAAAAAAATTTTTATTAAATTTAATAATATATGGAGGTAGTTTATGCCATTAACAGCTGGAATAGTAGGATTACCAAATGTTGGTAAGTCAACATTATTTAATGCGATAACAAAATCAAAAGTAGAAGCTGCTAACTATCCGTTTGCGACAATTGATCCAAACGTAGGGGTAGTAGAAGTTCTTGATAAAAGATTAGATGAAATTTCGAAATTGGTAAAACCAAATAGAATTGTCCCAACCACTTTTGAATTCACTGACATTGCCGGCCTCGTAAGAGGAGCAAGTAAAGGTGAAGGACTAGGAAATCAATTTTTAGCGAATATTCGTGAAGTAGATGCGATTTGTCAAGTTGTTCGTTGTTTTATTGATGATAATATTACCCATGTGGAAAACAATGTAGATCCGCTACGTGATATTGAAACAATTAATTTTGAATTAATCTTTGCAGATATGGATCAAATTGATAAACGTTTAGGAAGAATTGAAAAGCAAGTAAAATCGAAAGATAAAAGTTTTACAGAAGAGTTTGAAGCTTTAACTAAAATAAGAGCTGGATTCGATCATGGAATACCTGCAAGACTATGTGAATTATCACAAGATGAAATTCTAGCTGTAGGACATTTACAATTACTGACACTTAAACCAATGCTTTATGTTGCGAATGTATCTGAATTAGAAGTAAGTGATCCTGAAGCAAATGATAATTATAAAAAAGTAAAAATATTAGCTGATCAAGAGAATGCGCAAGTAATCGCTCTATGTGCAAAAATCGAATCAGAACTTGGTGAACTAGATGATGAATCTAAAGAAATGTTTTTAGAAGAATTAGGAATCAAAGAGAGTGGCCTTAATAAGTTAATTCATGCCGCATACTCACTTTTAGGCTTAGCGACATATTTCACTGCTGGTGTAAAAGAAGTTCGTGCTTGGACGTTTAAAAGAGGAATGACAGCTCCTCAATGTGCGGGTGTTATTCATACAGACTTTGAACGTGGTTTCATTCGTGCTGAAACAATGGGTTATGATGATTTCATTCGTTTAGGTAGTGAACAAGCTGTAAAAGAAGCTGGAAAAATGCGCTTAGAAGGTAAAGATTATATCGTTAAAGATGGCGACATCATGCATTTCCGTTTTAATGTTTAATAAATTTAAATAGGATGAAATAAATTATTTCATCCTATTTTTTATTTTATGATAATAATTGGATGAATGTTATAATAGATGTGTTATAATTAAGTAAATTGAAATTCGGAGGATTAAAGGTGATTGTTTGTTAACTAGTCTCATTATGCCTATTTTATACTGATAATGAATGATTTTGTTTACTTTCTATGCACCCATTTTTTTGAAAATCATAGGATGAAGAAATATAATGATAATTTAACTGATGTAGTTAGATAAAGAGTAATGTTAAAAATTTATTAAAAAGCTAAAAATAGATTATTTTTTTATAATTATTAATATAATAATTGTATAAAGAATATTAAATTTGGAGGGTTTTATGAAAAGAAGGTTAGGTTTTCTTGTTTTACTATTTACACTTATATTTTTAAGTGGTTGTGAACTTTTACAACAAATCACTTATCAAGATATTGGTGATCAAAACGTTGTCATGAAAATTAGAATGCAATATTATGTAAGTAATCAAATAGATCTTGACGAAACGGTCAATGCTTAT
>JARDZP010000074.1 GCA_029240795.1 Haloplasmataceae bacterium
ATGAAAGATATTTATGATGAATGCCCAGTGTATAAAAAGGAACTAATCACATTAAGGCAGACAAACATTGAAGATGCTGAAGAGTTATTAAAATGCTATTCAGACGAATTGGCATTACCCTTTTTTAATTCTGATAATTGCCATGGAGATAATTTTCACTATACAACAATTGAAAGAATGAAACAAGCAATTGAATTTTGGAATTTCTCTTATAAGAATAAGTATTTTGTTAGATGGACAGCAATTTTGAATAAGACAAACGAAAAAATGGGTACAATTGAAATGTTTCATAGAATTGCAGAAGATGAATTCAATCACTATGGGGTATTAAGAATTGATTTACGAAGTAGGTTCGAAACTCAACCAATTATTAATGAGATTATAGAAATAACTAATGAAAATTTTTATAATGCATTTCATGTTCATGCAATTATAACAAAGGCTATTTCAGAAGATACTGAAAGAATCAACTCATTAGTAAAAAATGATTTTCATCCAATCAATAAGAAAGTTATGATATACGATGATTATTTTGTTAGGTTTGTGAATAAATAATAAGTCGAATTTAATAATATAGCCTGACACCCAAACTGATCAAGTTTAGTTCCTAATCGTCCAGAAATCTCATTCATTCTTTCTGTTAGTGCTTCAACTAATCGTATCTCAAGACTAAGGATTGGCTGCAACATTGAGATTAAAGACAAACTTGTCCGTGTTCTTAATATAAAATTAAATTATCCAATTGCGTATACTTGACTTTTAGTTGTAGAAAATCAAACCCGAGAAAGCATAAACATAATTAGCTTTTTCGGGTTTCTTAATGTTTTTATTTTGTTGCGCGAAATCATTAATATTGCGATAGTTCTACACCAATTTTTTTAAGAACTCTAATGGTAATGGGTATTCAATAGAAACCATTGTATTTTCAAAAAGGAATTTATGAGAAGTGTTATAACCCTTTTTTCTGATGAAGTAAAAGGTTACACAAATATGTGTAAAATATATAAAAGATGATATTTATGTAAATTGACTAAAAAATTTGTTATAATTTAACTTAATGAAATGAATCAATCGATCCATGATGGAGGTAATCATAATGATTGAAATAGGTGTAAATAAAATAAGCAAAATGTATGGCGCTAATAAAGTATTTGAAAATGTGTCTTTTGAATTAAATACAAATGAAATCATTGGGTTGATTGGTCAAAATGGAACGGGTAAAACTACCCTTATGAAGATCTTAATGAAAGAAGAAAATGCTGAAGGTGAGATCAATATAAGAAAAGGAATCAAGTTGAGTTATTTAAATCAAATTCCAGTATATGATGAAAGTGATAAAACAATTGATATCTTATATAAAGGATTAGCAGATATTCAATCGATTAAAAATCAAATGTCAATATTAGAAAGTGAGATGGCAATACTCGTAGGAGATGATTTGCATCATACAATGAACAAGTATAGTCAGTTTCAAAGTCAATTTGATAGTATAGGTGGTTATGAGGTAGAAGAAAGAATATCTAAAATAGTAACAGGATTAGAACTCGAACTATTTATAAGTATGCCATTTAATATGTTAAGTGGTGGTGAAAAAACACGGGCTATGCTTGGAAAAGTACTATTAGAAAATCCTGATGTTTTACTCCTTGATGAACCTACGAATCACTTAGATATCAGAATGGTAAGTTGGTTAGAGGATTATCTTCATAAATATAATGGCTCAGCGATTATAATTTCACATGACCGCTATTTTTTAGATCGAGTAGTAAGTAAAATCATTGAATTACATCCTGATGGAATAGAAATATATTATGGTAATTACAGTCATTATAAGATTGAAAAAGCGAGACGTTTCGAAGAAGCAATGAAAAACTTCTTAACCCAACAAAAAAAGATTAAAGGTATGGAAGATCAGATTAAACGATACAGAATATGGGGAAATGCGAGAGATAGTGAAAAGATGTATCGTAAAGCAAAAGAACTTGAAAAACGCTTATCGAAAATAGATAAAATTGATAAGCCTACAGTAGATCAAACAATAAAATTAAACTTCGAACAACAAGAACGAACAGGTAAAAGAGTATATAACTTAAAAAATATTAGTAAAAGTTTCGATAACAAACAATTATTTAACAATTTGAATTTAGAAATTTTGTATCAAGATAACTTAGCTATTATTGGACCTAATGGTAGTGGTAAATCAACGCTTTTTAAAATAATTAGACAGGAACTACAACCTGATGAAGGACAAGTGGAGGTTGGAGCTCGTTTAAAGGTGGGTTACCTATCTCAAGATTTGTTTTTTGAAGATGAAAATAAAAGTATTTTAGAAGCATACCAAGATGAATTAAATTGTACTATTTTACAAGCTAGAAGTTCACTTGCTAGTGTTTTATTTACAAAAGAAAATGTTTTTAAACCAATTAGTTCTCTATCAGGTGGAGAAAGAAATAGATTAAAGCTCTTAATGCTTATGGATCAGAATGTAAATGTCTTATTACTAGATGAACCTACTAACCATTTGGATATTGAATCAAGAGAAATATTAGAGGATAGTTTACTAGCATTTGATGGTACAGTCATAGCGATTTCTCATGACCGTTATTTTATTAATACGATCTCTAATCGAATAGCTGAAATTCACAATAAGACTTTAAAGGTCTATGATGGAAATTATGATGCATATATCGCAGAGAAACAAAAAGAAAAAGCTCGTGATGAAGTGATAAATAATAGATTAATACAAAATAAAGTTGACAACACTAAAAGCAATGATAAAAAAGATGTGATTTCAAGTGAGAAGTTACTAGATAAGCTACAATTAGAAATTGAAATTAATGAAGCATTATTATCTGATATAGAACAAAAGATGAAATTAAATGGAGAAGATTTAGAGCTATTACAAAAACTTTATAACGAAAAGTGTGAAATAGAAAAATTTATAGAAGAATTATATTCAAAGTTAGAAAAATTAATGTGATTTATAACATATTAAAATAAATGTCAATTTAAGTGATTAGTATCAAGTATAGAACTTAGGCTATTGGATTATCGACCAACCTGTTACTTATTGTAAATAAACTCATGAGTTAAGTTATCAAAATAAACACGGCTATGAAGAAATAAAATGGAATATTTTATAAACATTAATTAAAAAAGACTTAAAAATTATAGAAAGTCTTTTTTTTATACTTAAAAGTTTAAGTTTAAAAATGTTTATCTAAGCATCTATAGTGTAAATCAATAGTGATGGTTTTTTATAGAAAATATTAACAGTAAAAGAAACTCTTAAAAAATATGACGAAATAAGGTATAATTATGTATGGTTATTTTTATTATTACAAGCATGTTGTAATAATGGGATGTATAATTTAAGTAAGTTATTAAATGAGGTAAGTATAATGAATATTAACAATAAACTAATGAAACAAATTGATGAGACTAGATATTTAACTGCCGAGAACGCTTGGCGTTATCGGACTATTATGCGCTTCTTTTTTCACCAATATGAAAAAATGAAATATTGGTTAAATAAGGAAGAAATATATAGTGAATTAAAAAATCATACAGAATTCAATGATTACTCGATTGATCAATTAAAGCAAGAACTAGATACTTTAATTAGTTGGAAGAACTTAGAAGCAATACAAAATACCGCAAAAGTATCAACTGCAGAAGAATTTAAAAATAAGCAATTCAGATATCAAATGTCTGAGTTCAGTGTGGAAATCGAACGGTTAACATTAAGATTAGAAAATTTACATATTGAAAATTCTTCTCTTGAGCCATCATTACTTGAAAGGATCCAATCTGAATTGAAAAAATTACCAAATATGGTAGATATTCACTTGAAGGATGTTGGAATGTGGTGGGGAGATTTAAATAATGATTTTAAGCGATTAAATCAAAATTCTCAAGATTATCTAAGAGAATTATATAGTGTAAGGGCTGAAGAATTGATGAAAACAGATGGATTTCTACTTTATAAGGACCGTTTAATTAATTATTTACGTGATTTTATTAAGGGTCTACAACATCACTCTGCTTCGATTGAAAATATAATTAATAACTTACAAAATGAGGATATTAAAATTATTTTAAATAAAGTTTTTGAGTATGAAAAATCAATACCAAGACTCGAGTTTGAAAATATCGATGTGGATATTTACGAAAATATTAATGGTCGCTGGGATAATATAAAGAAATGGTTTACTGGAAATGAAAGTGAATCTACTAGGTTATTAAATTTAACTAACGAAATAATTAGAAAAATAACGCGATATGCATCACTTATAATTGAAAGTCGTAATTCATATGCAAATCGGAAAGAAGAATATAAAAAATTAGCAGAACTATTTATGAAATCTAAAACAATAGAAGATGCACATTTATTGTCTAGTCTTACCTTTGGAATCTTTAATATGAAACATATTAAAGGCGAAGTTATAAGAGAAACTGAGAGTATAAATAGTAGTATTTGGGAAGAAGAACCTTACCTTTACACCATTAAACCAAGAACGCGGTATTATCGTGAAAAAAGTTATAGAACACCAATTAATAATAATATAGAACGAAAAAAAGCAATGTTTGAGATGATTATTAATATTCGTAAAGAAGAAAAAAAGATTATAAATCAATATATTAATGGATGTGTTATTGATTTTGCTGAATTACCACAAATTACATCATCAGTTCGTATAACTTTATTAAAGTGGTTAAGTTTGGCACTTATATCGAGTGATCATATAGGTAAAACAGAAGATGGACAAGTATACATTGTTATTAAACTTAATGATCGATGTATATTAAAAAGTGAAGATGGTATTTTGGAAATGCCACACTACATGATTTCCTTTGTGAGGTAAAGATGAAAGAATTAGAAATATTATTAGATAGATTTTGGATATCCAAAAATGAAAACAAAGAAATATATTATGCGATAAAAGATAATATGAATAACTTTAAAAGTTTTCTTACTGACAAATTAGGCTATCATATTATAATGAATCCTGACGTAATTAAGTTAGAAAAAATACCCGGAAATTCAGAGCCGTGGATGGGAATCACTTACTTTGAGTCGCAAATGGAATATGTATTTCTCTGCTTATTATTAATGTTTTTAGAAGATAAAGGTAAAGAGGAACAATTTGTGTTGTCTAATGTTGTAGAATTTATCCAAGCCAATTATCTGGGCGATGATAAAATTGATTGGACCATCTATAAACAAAGAAAAAATATTATAAAAGTAATCAAGTTTGCGATTCAATTAGAATTAATAAAAGTTGATGATGGTGATGAACAAAAATTCCTTCATGATGTACAAACCGAAGTATTATATGAGTCAACAGGACTAAGTCGTCATTTTGTCCGCAACTTTACTACAAATATAATGAACTATGAATCCTATAAAGATTTTGAAAATAGCGAGTGGGGTGAGATTAATTCTGATAAAGGGATTCAACGAAGACAAAGAGTCTATAGACGATTAATCATGTCACCCATTGTTTATAATGAAGGAAATGATGATGTTGATTTTGATTATATCAAGAAGCAAAGAAGTTTTATTGAGAATGATTTAGAAAAATATTTAGATTATAATCTACATGTTCACAAAAACGCTGCTTTAATCATCTTAAAACAAGATGATAATTTAAAAGATACTTTTCCTAATTCGAAAGCTATTAGCGATATTATTTTATTATTTAATACCATAATAAACCTAAAAATCAAAAATAAAGATTTTATAATTAATCGAAATGACCAGTTAATCATTTCTAAAGCACACTTTATTTCCATAATTGAAGAACTGAAAGAAAAATATGCAAATGGTTGGAGTAAGGAATATAAAGAAATGACTTT
This sequence comes from Haloplasmataceae bacterium, assembly GCA_029240795.1. Classification (GTDB taxonomy): domain Bacteria; phylum Bacillota_I; class Bacilli_A; order Haloplasmatales; family Haloplasmataceae; genus JARDZP01. Next base: position 5,860 of record JARDZP010000074.1, read on the forward strand.
AGAAAGTTTATGTAACGAGATCTTAAAGTATATGGAAGAATTTAATTTTCTTAAAAATGATGAGATAAAAAACGAAGTAATCATGTTTTCACTTATTGGAAAGGTGATCGGTCAATACCCTGATAGTTTTCTAACAAATAAAGGAGATGAAGAAAATGAATGAAAATCGCTGGCAGTTAAATCGAGCGGGATTAATCAATTTTTGGTATTATGATGATGAAGAGTTTCAATTTGATGGAGGTAAATTATTATTAAGAGGATCAAACGGTTCTGGTAAATCGGTAACGATGCAAAGTTTAATTCCACTATTATTAGATGGGAATAAAAGTCCAGAAAGATTAGATCCATTTGGCTCAAAAGCTCGAAAAATTGAAAATTATTTGCTAGGAGATGATGAAACAGAAAAAGAGGAAGCTATTGGTTATCTATATATTGAATTTAAAAAACAAGTTAGCGAACAATATACAACTATAGGGATGGGATTAAAAGCTAAAAAAGGTAATCCTGTAAAATCATGGGGTTTTTCACTAACTGATGGAAGACGAGTTGGTAAGGATTTCTTTCTATATAAAGATGGACTTGACAGACTTCCATTAACAATGAAAGAATTAGAAAATCGTGTGAGTAATGGTGGCCATGTTTATGAACACCAAGGTGACTATAAAAAACATGTCAATGATTTATTATTTGGATTCAGTGATCTAGATGAATATGATGAATTAATTAAACTTTTAGTTCAATTAAGAACACCAAAGTTATCAAAGGATTTCAGACCAACGGTTATTTACGAAATAATGGAAAATTCTCTACAACCACTATCAGAAGATGATTTACGACCCATGTCTGAAGCAATCGAAAATATGGATATTATCAAAAGTAAATATGATGAACTTTTGGAAAGTAAATCAGCGATTGATAAAATAAAATCAAGTTTTGATAAATATAATGAATTCATGTTATATGATAAAGCAAAACTACTGATTGACTCAAAAAAAATATTAGGTGAAAAAGAAAAACAAAAAAATAGTACATTAGTTGAAATAAATACTAACAATAAAGCAATACTTGAATTAAAAAATGAATTTGATCGATTAAAAATCTTACTCTCTACTAGTGAGCAAAAACGATCTGAATTAGAAAATAATGATAGTGTTAAAATTTATGAAAAATTAGTTAAATTAGAAAAAGAAATGGATGATCTTCTAAAATATATCGAAAATAAACAAGAACAATTAGACGTAAAACAAAATAAAGAGTTAGATTATATTAAAAAATTAAAAAATTTATCTGATGGACAAAAAGTACTAAATGATAAAATAAGTAGTTTATTAGCTGAACTAGATGATTTTGCTAAAGAATTTGAATTCGAAGAACAAAGTTTTTTAAAAAGTGAACTTCAAGTTAATCTAAGTAAAGAATATAGCTTTAATTATGTAAAGAAACAATTAAATTTATATACGAGTCTTTTAGAGACTGCGCTTGAGTTAATTAAAATTCAAGAAGATAGAAATAGATCATACAATGAGACTTTAAAATCTTTTGATGAAAGTAAAAATAAGAAAAATGAAATGTTTAAAAACTTAGAAAATAGTAGAAATTTATTATTAGAAACAAAAGATGAATATATTGAAAAAATAATTAATTGGCATAAAAATAACCAAGAGTTACTTTTAACACAAGATATGCTTATCAACTTATCACGCGAAGTTAATAATTTTAGTGAAAATAGTAGTTTTGAAAATTTAAGTACTTACGTGAGAAACACTTATAATTTACATCAAAAAGAAATTAACATGGAATATAATGCTTCCATGTCAAAATTAGAACAAGTAAAAACTGAAATCGAAAATAAACAAATAGAAATAAACGAATGGAAATCTTTAAAAGAGCCTGAACCAAATAGAGATGAACGTGTATTATTAAATCGGCAAAAACTTAAAGAAGCAAATATTCCTTTTATTCCATTTTACTTAACTATTGATTTTAATAACATTGATGATAAACTGAAAGGTAAAATTGAAGAAGCATTGGTAGATATGGGGATATTAGATGCACTAATTATTCCTAAAAGATTTCAAACGGATGTATTGAAATTAGATACCTCTGGTGCAGATAAATACTTATTTGCCAAACCTTCTATATTAAATCATACATTGGAAGAATATTTACATGCTGATAATATAGCTGTTGAAGGTATTAGTAAACAAGATGTAATCGAAGTCTTAAGTAGTATATTACTATCTGAAGACGATGATGAAATATACATAGATGACAATGGAAGCTATAGTCTTGGCTTAATAAAAGGTAAAATTAGTGGAAATTATAATACAAAATTTATTGGTAGCTCATCAAGAAAACGTTATAAAGAAGAAATGGTAAATATTTTAGAATCCGATATGAGTTTAATCAAAAATAATTATAATTCTATCATGTTACAAGTCATAGCAATAAATAGAAGACTTGAAATATTAGAAAATGAATATAATTCTAAACCAAGTTATGCTGATATTGAAACAGCAATAAGTCAAATTAAAGAGGCTGAATTTAATTATAAAAAAAGTGATGAAGAAGTAAAATTACTTATTGAAAAAGAAAAAGTAGCCTATACTGAACTGAAAGCTGCTAAGGAAGAAGTTATAAAAGTTACAAACAAAGTACAACTAGGTGTTAATTTAGATACTTATAAAAATGCGATAAATTATGCAAAAGACTATAAAAATTGTTTGTATGAGATGGAAATAGAACATAATAATTATCTAAAAAATAATGAAAATTATAACTTTCATAAAGAAGGGTACGAAAGTAATTTGAAAGACATTGATCATTTAAATTATGAACTTAATATTAATGAACGAAAATTAAAAGAAGCAAATATAAATAAAGTTAATTTAGAAGAACAACTAAAATTAACAGATTATGAATCAATTAAAAAAGAATTGGAAGAATGCGTAAAATTACTTAATGAGATACCTGAATTAAGGATATCAACAGCTAATACAATAACAGCTTTAGAAATAAAAGTTAATTATGCAAAAGATAACTTAATGAATTTAGATATAGATTTAGCGAATAATTTACAAGAATTTAGTTACTTTCAAAAATTATTTTTACAAGAGTATCAACTAGGTTATGTGATAAAATTTGAAGAAAAAGATGAAATTAATTTAGCGAAACAGGTTTTAAAAGAGATAGATAACAATAGTATTAAGGATAAAGATAAATTAATAAATTCAATATATGAGAAATATCAGCAATATAATCTCTTTTTAAGAGACTACTTTATCCAAATTAATCCTTTATTTAGTAATGAACTTAAACCTAATCCGAATTTACCGAGTGGAGAAAGACTCAATATTGTCGGTAAGGTTAGAGGAAAAGAAGTTAATTTATATAATATTATCGATTTTATAGATGGAAGCATTGATGAATGTCAAAAATTACTGAAAGAACGAGATAGAGAATTATTTGAGGATATCTTAGTTAATAACATCAGTAAGAAAATTAGAGCGAAAATCTACCATAGTCAACAGTGGGTTGATAAAATGAATAAGTTAATGGAATCAATGAATACATCAAGTGGCTTATCATTTAGTTTAAAATGGAGTAGCAAGAAGGCTGAAAGTGAGGATCAAATTGACTCTAGTGAACTTATAGAATTGTTGAAATTAGATGGTCATTTAATGAAACAAGACGATATAGAAAAGTTATCAGCTCATTTTAGATCAAAACTTAGTGAAGCTAGAAGAATTTCGCAAGATAATAGTGATCATAAATCGTTTCATGTTATTATAAAAGAAATATTAGATTACCGCCGCTGGTTTGAATTTAAATTATTTTATCTTAAAAAAGGACAAAGCAAAAAGGAATTAACTAATAATGCTTTTTACCAATTTAGTGGTGGGGAAAAAGCGATGTCAATGTATGTACCTCTCTTCTCAGCGGTTTATGCGAAATATGAAGGAGCTAGAAATAATTGTCCTAAAATAATATCCTTAGATGAAGCTTTCGCAGGTGTTGATGAAAAAAACATTCGTGATATGTTCCGTCTACTTAGTCAACTAGAGTTTAATTTCATTATTAATTCACAGATCTTATGGGGTGATTATGATACAATTGACTCATTAGCTATTTGCGAGTTGATTCGTTATGATAATGCAGATTTTGTAACTGTATTACGATATAAATGGAATGGAATAACAAAAGAATTAGTGGTGTAAGTATATGATTGTGGATAATAAACTTATAGATTGTTTACATTATTTTAAAAATACTAAAGGTTTGCAACGTGCTTTAGTTAAAATAAGAGAAAAATATCGTTCACTAGGTAATTTAAGTGGAAATATACAATTAACAAACTTAACAGAGGAAGAAAAAGAAGCCTTAACTGGTTACTTAAAGAAGGACTGTTATAAAAAAAGTCTATCCATTAAAGTTGAATACTTTATAAAAGCGCTAGACAACACAAAATTTGCAGACATCGATTTTATTTCAATATTAAACAATTATTTCAAAGAAGAGATTATCACCAAAAGAGATGAAAAAAATGGGTATGACGATGAAAAGTTACGATTTTTTAATAATTTAGTTGAAAAATTTGATCATTCAAAAGCAGTTAATTGGTTAACTTATATTCGTGATAACAAAGATAATGCTTATCGAATGATAACTCTAAAGTATGATGAAGATAAAGTATCCCTAATTGAGATTCTTAGTTATGTATGTGATGCATTAAATATTATATCATTCAGTACAAAAAAACTTACACGCTTAGCAGTTCTTGCATCTACAGTAACAAAAGATCCTCATTATTTTGATGATAACACTTTACAAAATAAATTATTAATTTATAGTTTAACTTATTATTTAAATATACCCTATCCAGATAATGCTGAAAGAACAACTGAACTTTTATATCAAGCTGGTATAATAAAAGATGAAGTTTCTAACTTTACTTTATGTTCTGGGCTTAAAGCATTTGATGAATATGGACGACATGAAGGATGGAATGGGTTCTATGAATCTGGTGAGCCATTACAAATATCACTTTTAAATTTAAGCAAAATTAAAAGTGTAACTTCTCCAACAAAAAAAGTATTCGTTTTTGAGAATGCAACAGTCTTTACTGAAGTGTTTGATAAAACAAAATGTATAAAAGCACCACTCATGTGTACTTTTGGAAATGTTAAATTAGCTTCACTTATTTTACTGGATAAATTAGTAGAAAGTGATGTTATTATTTATTATTCAGGTGATTTTGACCCAGAAGGTTTATTGATAGCTGATAAACTTAAATCTAGGTACCAAGAAAATCTAGTATTATGGGGATATAATAAAGATAATTATTTAAATAATCTTTCGAATCAAAATATTAGTCAAGCACGTGTTAATAAACTAAATAATATTAAAAGTA
>JARDZP010000163.1 GCA_029240795.1 Haloplasmataceae bacterium
TATTGATAGAATAGGGTGATATATAATGCTAACAATATTAGATGTATACAAAAAAGAAGTATTCAAAGATAAAATAGTCTATAATTTCGTAAAACGTGCTGCTGATTTAGTACTAGCATTAATGTTTATATTTTTCTTGTCACCTATATTATTGATGTTATATATTGTAGTAAGATTAGATTCAAAAGGACCTGCAATCTTTAAACAAAAGCGAATTGGTAAAGATGCTAAGGTATTTGATATATATAAATTTAGAACCATGCATGTTGGTACTCCACATATACCAACAAAAGATTGTGATCCATCTAAATATGTTACTAAAGTAGGTAAGTTCTTAAGAAAAACTAGTTTAGATGAACTACCTCAAATATTTAATGTCATTAAAGGTGAAATGTCGTTTATTGGTTATAGACCTTTAATTGTTAATGAACCCTATATCCATGACTTTCGTAAAGAATATCAAGTGTATTCTATTAAACCAGGGATAACAGGTTATGCACAAATAAATGGTCGTGACTTAATAGAACCAGTTGATAAAGCAAAATATGATTATTTTTATTTAGTTAATCGTAGTATCATATTAGATATGAAAATATTGTTCAATACTATATATAAAGTTTTAAAACGTGAAGATATTCATGATGGACAATATATCTTAACTAAAGAAATTGAATATAATGATGAAACAAAGAAAGTATCTTAATATAATTTAATGAGGAATAACAATGAAAGTATCAATAGTTACAATATGTTATAATAGTGAAAAAACAATTAAAGATACAATTAAATCAGTAGTGAAACAAAATTATGATCAAATCGAGTATATATTGGTTGATGGTTTATCAAAGGATAATACCTTAAATATTATTAAAGAGTATGCTGTTAAATATCCTTTTATAAGATTTGTATCAGAGAAAGACGAAGGTCTTTACGATGCAATGAATAAAGGTGTTAAAATGGCCACCGGTGATTTAATCGGAATCCTAAATTCAGATGACTTTTATAAGGATGAACACGTGATTAAAAATTATGTTGAAGAATATAATAAATCAAAATATGATTTAGCTTACTCTAATATCGTAATAGTTGATCAATCAAATACTGAAAATATAAAACGTCTTTGGAAAACGGGTTATGGTAAAGTTAAGAATGGGTGGTTACCACCACATCCGAGTGTGTTTGTAACAAGATCAGTTTATGACCAATTGGGTCTATTTGATTTAAGTTTAAAAAGTGTTGCTGATACAGACTTTTTAATAAGAGTATTATCAAATAAAGAAGTTAAATCAACTTATATTGATATCGTTAGTGTAGTCATGCGTGACGGTGGAGCTTCTAATCAGGGACTAGAGAGTCGCAAACATCATCTCATAAATGATGCCGAAGCCTATCGTAAAAATGGTTACAAATTTGCGAAATTTATCGCATTAAAAAAACAAATTAGAAAAATACCACAATTATTATTTAAAAAGTAAGATTACATAAATTGTGTAATCTTTTTTTTTGTTCTAAAATTGGTATATTGATGATCGTCTTCTGGTTATTGTATTTAAGTAAAAATTATCAGTTTTTTCTTATTTCTAAATATTATAAAAGGATAGACTATAAATTGGAGGTTCAAATGATTACTAAGGTATTTTTTTTATCATCACATGGGTTTGGACATATAGTTAGAACAATACCAATGATCAAAGAGATTTTAGATAAAACAAATGATTGTGTGTATATAGCTTGTGATTTAATTCAAATTGATTTTTTAAGAAAATATCTCAATGAAGATAAAAGAGTGAGTTACTCAATAATTAAAACTGATGTTGGCTTTGTTAATCTTCCCAATTCATTTACTGTTGATGTAGAAGCAACAGAAACTAAAATATTTGAATTTATTAATAGTATTGATCATATCGTGAATTATGAAATAACTAAGTTAAAACAATTTGAATTTAATGAAATCTATTGTGATATATCACCTATAGGAATTTTAGTAGGTTCAATATTAAAGAAAAAAGTTATTTTAATGACTAATTTTACTTGGTATGTACAATACAAATATCTTAATTTGAATAAAGATATAATCGATTATTACTATAATCTTGATACAAAAGTAAACAAATTATGGACATACCCATTATCACTACCACTTGATCATATTAAATGTGAAAGAAAAAGTCTAAGTTTTGTATCGAGAACATTTAATAATGAATTTATAAATAATATCAGAAAAGATTTTGAACAAGTTGTTATAATCTTATCGGGAATGTCTGCTAAAATTATTGTTAATATTAAAAATTATGATGGGTTAATAATCCATACAGAACAAATAAAAGTCAATTATAATGGTCCCAAAGTAGTATTACATAAAGATATAATGAATACACATGATTACATCAAAGCTAGCGATCTTGTAGTTACAAAAGCGGGCTGGACAACTGTATCTGAATGCGTCTGTGCTAATGTGAAAATGTTGTTAATTGAAAGACCTAGTGCATTAGAAGATACACATATCATCAATGAAATTTCTAAAATGGGACTTGGCTTAAGTATTACTGAAGAAGAATTAAGTGAATTATATTTAGATAAATATATTAAATAACTGCTTAATTGATTTTTGCGAGCGTATTTAAATCAATATTACTTTTTTAGTAAAAAAGACGATTCAACAACATTTTGTGGATTACATGATTCGACAAATTCATATATAATTAGAGAACTAAATGAGAATTAATAACTTTTAAAATAATTTAGTGACAAATGTCGCACTTTATTTATTATTTCATAAAATAATATGATGTCATGTGAAATTTCTTTTAAATAATATTGCTTTATA
>JARDZP010000012.1 GCA_029240795.1 Haloplasmataceae bacterium
AAATACCTGAAGACGCTACATTAGAAGAATCATATGCTTTTGTAAAAGATTTCTTACGAGTTAAATCAGAAAGTCAATTAAGTCAAGAAAATGTTAATCCTGAAATAGCTCAAGATATTACAAGTTTAAAAGTTACAAATTATAATAGTAGAAAAATAGGACAAATTCAAAATGTAAATGAAGAAGCTATTTATGGTTCTGTAACGACTGATCGTATACTTGTTATCTTAATTGAATATGCAGATTATCCAAGTAATAATATTTCTCCATTTGAAACAGAAATGTATTATCCAGAGTACACCCAAGAACATTATCAAGATATGATCTTTGGTGAAGATGGATATGTTGGTCCAAATGGTGAATCATTTAAATCAATGAAACAATTTTATGAAGAACAATCTGGTGGAAGCTACACTATTGAAGGTGAAGTTGCAGGTTGGTATACAGCTGAAGGACAAGCTGCAAATTATGGTGGAAATATTAATGGTAACGACAATGATCCTCGTTCATTAGTTTATGAAGCATTAACACAAGCAGCGGCAGATCCAACCGTTGATTTAACACAATATGATGTAGAAGATCCTTATGATATGAATGATAATGGCGAATTACGTGAGCCTGATGGTATTATCGATCATTTAATGGTAGTTCATTCAGGTGTTGGTGAAGAAGCCGGTGGCGGTGTACTTGGTGAAGATGCAATTTGGTCACATCGTTGGAATCTTGCTGGTGCTGGTAGAGTGGTTCCGATTCCTGATACAACCGCAAACGTTGATTATTGGGGCGGAGTTATGACTGCGATGAATTACACCATTGAACCAGAAGATGGTGCAATGGGCGTATTTGCACATGAATACGGACATGATTTAGGATTACCTGATGAATATGATGTCATTTATTCTGGTTTTGGTGAACCGGTAAGCTATTGGTCACTAATGGCTGGTGGTAGCTGGGCAGGTGTTATTAGTGGTACTGAACCAACTGGCTTTAGTCCATACGCAAAAGAATTCCTACAAGCAAACATGCCTGGAAGTAACTGGCAAAAGGGTTTGGAAATCAACCTAAAAGATATTACTAATAAAGGTATTCAAGTTACTTTAGATCAAGCTTCTACAAAAGGCGTAAATGAAGATGTTGTTAAAATTAACTTACCAAGTACAAAAACGGTAAACCTACCAGCGAAAGGTGAATATCAATACTTTAGTGGCTATGGCAACGAACTATTTAATATGATGTATACACCCGTTGATTTAAGAGGTACAGATTCTGCTACTCTCACATTTGATGCGTGGTATCGTATTGAAAACGGTTGGGATTATGGATATGTTCTAGTGTTAGACTATTATGGTAATCTACTTGGTACTGTTGAAGGAAATATTACTTCTGATGATAATCCTAATGGTAACAATTTCTTTGGAAATGGGTTAACTGGATTCTCATATGGATGGGAAGAAGCTATATTTGATTTGTCGCCATTTGTTGGAGAGCAAATATTATTAGCATTCGCATATATAACTGACCTTTATGAAGCTGAGTATGGTTTTTATGTGGATAATATTAAAGTTACTGCTGATAATAAACCAATCCTAACAGATGGTGCTGAAGCCACCAAAAATTTCTATTTAGATGGATTTACTATAGTAGAAGAAGGGACAGTTGAAACTGACCATTACTATTTAGTTGAATGGCGTAATCACCAAGGATCTGATGCAGGTTTAGCCCATATTAATATTGGTGGTCCAACATTCTTAGAATTTGAACCAGGTATGTTAGTATGGTATGTTGATAATTACTTCGCTAATAATTTTACTGGCTTAAATCCAGGTAATGGTTTTTTAGGTGTTGTAGACGCTGATCAAGAAGCAATTACATGGAGTGATGGTGAAGTTGTAGGGATAACTGCTTTACAAGTTCATGATGCGACATTTGGTGCTGAAAAATCAACTGAATTATTCTGGGATTTAGGAGACTATTCTATTTTTGATATAAACATAAATCATCTTCGTGTATTTGATGATAACGAAGATTACTCAAATCCTGGTTTAAGAGATGCTGGTCGTAATATACCTAAAGATTTCGGTATTACTATTCGCGTAATTGGTGAAAGTGATGACCGTTCTGTTGGTAAAATTATTATAAATAAAAAATAATATAAAACGAAAAAATCCTTAGCCTAAAAACTAAAGGATTTTTTCATTTACCAAACATTACTAAGTGAGTATGCATTCTCTCTAATATTTCTTTACAAAATAGTTTGCAATTCATTGCCATCCCCCAATATGCTTACTTGTTATATTATTATGCTATGTCGTTATTGCAACTTACTAACCACTTATATTCAAAAATTAACCACTTATATAAATATCGTGATTTTTAATCCGTTTTAAAATATAATAATCTTGTAATAAATGAGAGGTGAAATGAATGAAAGTTGAACTTAAAATTGATTCTGATATTTTAGAAGAAAAAGTTGTAATTTATGCTAGGGAATCCAATGAAGAAATTATTAATTTAATGAACAGAATCAACAGTTACGATTTTAAAAGAATAACGGGAATTCTCAATGAAAAGATATATCTAGTCTCACACAGTGATATTTATTACTTCTATACAGAGAATCAAAAGGTTTATGTGAGAACAGAAAAAAACCGTTATGAAATAAAAATGAAAATGTATGAAATTGAAGAACAATTTCAACATAGTCATTTTGTGAGAATATCACAATCAGTTATCGCAAACATCAACAAGATTAATAATCTTGAACTATCATTTAATGGAACACTATGTTTTAAGTTTAATAATGGTGATACTGAATATTCATCAAGGCGTTATGTCAAAAAAATCAAAGAAACATTAGGAATATAGGAGGATTTAAAATGAAAGAAACTCTATTAAGAGGATTACAGGGAGCTGTAATTGGTGTGTTTATCACATTTACCATTGGTTTTACAATGATATTACTAACTAAAAATGAATTCATTGTTACAAGTGAATTCATTATAAAACAATATGTTTCAGGTTTAATTCTTGGTTTTGCATTTGGAGCACTTAATATGCTTTTTAATAAAGAAAATCTTAAATTAGCCAGAACAACGATATTTCATAGTTTAATATTAACAATACTATTTATTCCAATAGGAATATATGCTGGTTGGCTACCAAGCAATTGGCAACAAATTCTACTCGCTATAACAATCTTTATTCTCATTTATTTTCTAATATGGATTATATGTTATATCTTTTATAAAAAAGAGATTAATCAAATTAATGAGAAACTAAAGAAATAAGTTAATAGTTTAATAGTAATAGTAAAAAAACCAGTATTATAAAATGTCGCACACTTTATAGGAAAAAAACTCGAAAATTAAAGGTGTTTGACACACTAAATAGCACTACAAATCGTAGTGCCATTTTTGTATTAATTTATCCAATTATATTTAAATTTTGTTAGTTTTTGGGATAACAAGAAATACTGATTTTCTAAAATAATGAAATGATAAACAAAATACGAAGTTTAATAAAACTTAACCAAAGATTTCATTTAGGGGTAAAAAAATTAAGCAGTTAACTAACTACTATAGCATGTTATGTATAAAATAATGTAAGATAAGAAAAGATGTATAATTTTCGCTTTAAATATAAAATGATGTTTATATAGAACTTAATGCTAGAATATATTTTTTATTGTTATTGAATTTAATGTAGATTTAAAATTAGAAGAAAAGAGGGGTGAAGGACATGTCGATTATAATTTCATTATCATTACTAATTATCATAGGCGTTCCTGTTATTGTATATGCTCTTATAAACAGTGCAGTCAAAGCAAAAGCGGAGGGGAATACATCAAAACAATGGTTTACGTTGTGGGTTGTTGGTGTATTAACATTAGCAATTTTATTGTTAGGATTTGCTTTATTGGTATAATTAACAAAAACCCTCCTTACCGGAGGGTTTTTACTTTTTAAACAAGACTGTCTACTTTAAGGGAATCATATCAATATGGAAAGCATTTACTTTTTTACTTTTATTTATATTTTGGTAACAAATCCCCATGGGCTAAAATTAAATCATCACACATAGATTTAATATCATCTAGTGATAATTCACTTGACGTATGTGGATCTAACATTGCTGACATATATATATATTCTTTTTTTAATGTTAAAGCAGCTTCAATCGTTAATAGTTGCATATTAATATTTGTTCTATTTAGGGCTGCACATTGTTCAGGTAATTTACCAACGATTGATGGTGTAATACCATTTCTATCAACTATACAAGCTACCTCAACACATGCTTCATTTGGTAAGTTAGTAATTAAACTATTATTCATCACGTTTCCAGCTATTATATATGGTTTATTCGTTACAACTGCTTCAATAATGTAAGAAGCATATTCATGTGTTCTTTGATGTGTTAATTGTGCATTGTGTACTAAATTTTCTTTAATTTTATTCCACTCATTAATTTGAGTAATACAGCGACGAGGATATTCATCAAGGGGGATATTAAACTTTTCAATTAATTCAGGATATCTAGATTTAATATAATAAGGCATATATTCAGCACTATGTTCACTAGATTCTGTAACATAATAACCAAACTTCTCCATTAAATCAAAACGTACCATATCCCAGTGTTTACCATTAGTATTTTTTGCTTTTGCGGCTTTTTTTATCTCAGGATACAAATCCAATCCAGCTTTAGAAATATTAAGTAACCATGCTTGATGATTAATACCGGCAATTTTCCATTTAGTTTCTTCAGGTTTTACACCAATTTGTAAATGATTTAATAAATTTGGTACACATGATTGGACACTATGACATAATCCTACACCTTGTATATTAGTTATCCGGTTCCAAGCACCCATCAAAATAGCCATTGGATTCGTATAATTTAAAAATAATGCATTTGGACATACTTCTTCCATGTCACGCGCGATTGATTGTAAGACGGGGATTGTTCTAAGTCCACGAAATACACCGCCAATTCCTAATGTATCACCTATCGTTTGTCTTAATCCATATTTTTTTGGAATTTCGAAGTCAATTACAGTACTTGGTTCATATCCACCAACTTGAATCGTATTAATCACAAAATCGGCATTTCTTAATGCTTCTTTACGGTTGGAATAAGCCACCACACTCCCATAACCACCACTGTTTTTTTGGATATTTTTTAGCATTGTTTCTGATTCTTGTAACCTTTTCTCATTAATATCGTATAAGGCAAACTCAAAATCCCGAATACTTTCGGTCTGCATACAATCGCCAATTAAATTTTTCGCAAATACAGTGCTACCTGCTCCTATTAAAGTAATTTTTCTCATCATTAACTCTCCTTTGTCCTTGACATTTCCTTTTGTGCCATAACTAGACTATAATACTTTCCTTTTGATCTAATTAACTCTTCATGTGTTCCAAGTTCAATTTGTTTACCTTTATCTAAAACAAGTAAGCGAGTTGCGTTACGTAGAGTAGATAATCGATGAGCAATCGCAAACGTTGTTCGATTTTTAATCAGTCTTCCTAATGCCTCTTGAATTTGATACTCTGTTTCAGTATCAACTGAAGCAGTAGCTTCATCTAATATTAGAATTTTTGGATCATGTAGGATCGCTCGTGCAATCGCAATTCTTTGCTTTTCCCCGCCAGATAATCTTTGTCCTTTTTCACCTACTCGGGTATCATACCCATCAGTGAATCGTATAATGAAATCATGCGCGTTTGCGATTTTAGCGGACTTAATAACCTCTTCTAAAGTCGCATCAGGTTTAGCGTACATGATATTTTGTAATATTGTACCTGAAAAGAGAAAAGTTTCTTGTAATACTACGCCAATTTGTGACCGTAAATCTTTTTGATTAATTGATTTTATATCTATTCCATCGATTAAAATTTTGCCCTCATCGACATCATATAAACGCATAACTAAGTTAATTAGTGTTGACTTACCAGCACCACTATGACCAACTAAGCCAATCATTTCACCCGGATTAACATCTAAAACAATATTTTTAAGTACTGGTTCATAAGCATTATAACCAAACGAAATGTTTTCAAATGTAACCTTACCATTTATGACATGATTTTCGACGTTTTCTATATCCCTAATTTTTGGTTCTTCATCTAATATTTCAAATATTCTTTCCGTTGATGTTAATGCATCAGTGAGTGAGCGTGGGAAGAAGGTTAACCAACCAAGTGGACCATAAATCATTCCAGTATATTGGGTAAACTGAATTAATTCACCTAGCTTCATTGCTTCATTTAGAATTAAACGTCCACCATAATAAAGAATAAAAAAGTTTCCTATTCCCATGACGAAATTCAAAAAAGGAAAGATAGTGTTATATCTTTTTTCATTATTAGCGGTAATATCACATAAATTTTTACTTACCTTAGAAAATCGATTAATTTCTTTTTTTTCCATACCAAATGCTTTTACAACTCTTATTCCACTCAATATATCATGTAGAATTGAATTGGCTCTATCTGAAATCTTCCACTGTGCATGATACATTTTCATAAAGGTTTTATTCATAAATTTAAGGTAAATGATAATAAGCGGAACAGGAATTAAGATTAAGAGTGCCATTTTCCAATTCATCACAAATAATATGATTGTAATAACAATTAAAGTAATCATTTGATTAATTCCCATTGATGCTTGATTCGATATAAAACTTTGTACTCTATCGGTATCTCCTGTGACTCGGTTCATTAAATCACCAGTTTTACGTGAATCCAAATAACTAATTGAAAGAGATTGAATTTTAGCGTATACACTTTGACGTAAGTCTCTCGAGATACCTGCACCAACTTTAACCATCATCCGATTTTTTATTACATCAAATAATGCCTTAGTGAGATTAACTAAACCGATACTAAGTACTAACAATACTATTGCTAGTCCGTCAACTTTTCTTGGTGTTAAATAATCATCGATTAATCGTCTAAATATTAATGGATTTATTAAATTTAGTGAAGTTAAAATTAAAAATATAAAAAGAGAGCAAAGTAGTGGAAATAAATATGGTTTTATGATTCCAGTGAATCTTTTTACAATCACTCTTTTATTTATACAATGATGACATATTTTTGAACCTCCTAAATACATTCTTCCACATTTAGGACAACGATTTTCAACTTCATCACTAATTTGCTTTGGCGTTTCACCATTCATTAAACTTTCTAATATTTTCGAAATATAAATATACCTTGTCGCGTGAAGCATTGTGAATCTTATAATCAGTTTATCTTCACCATTTATGGTGGTTTCTAACATGCCATTTCCTACTGCCATTATATGTGTAAAAGCAGTACAATCAGAAATCTTCGTTCTCTCTATTAGGTCATCATTTTCAAATACAAAATAATATGCATTTGTAACAACAAACCACCCATCTGAACTTAACCCTTTATTATTTAAATCGAAAGGAGTACAATATAAGATTTCTTCACCATTTAACAATTGATTAAGAGATAACTTTACATTTATAGGTAAATCATATATTAGTTTCATCTTTATACCACACACCTTTACAACATTAATTCAATTAATTTAAAACTTTTTTCATCTAAAGTTGTATAATCAGAAATTTCATAACGATTACCATCGACATCGATTATTAAAATTAATTTATCTTTAATATTTATAAAACTATTATTATCACGTCTAATTGTAAATTTTTTATTACCATGATTCGTTAATACGTCCCAATAACCGTATCCAAATTCTTCTTTAATTGAATTAATTTTATCTATGACTGGCAAGTAGTAACGACGTTCTAACTCTTCAACAAAGAGTAATTTTGTATCACTCGAAAAATCATCAATATTTTTAATAATGCCGATTTCATTTTTTTCTTTGTCTCTTACAGAGATAAATGAGTTAGAAAAACTAAATGGAAAAGCTTTTATTAGAGATACACGTTTATAATCAGTTTCACCAGATTTTAGTCCGATAAATCCACCATTACTTTTATAAAATGTTGTATTTTCATTTGTCAAATATTTTATTTCTTCCATTTCTATACCCCCTGAAGTTTTAATGCTTCGTTTTGTTTTTTAACTAAATTAAAATAAATACCTTTTAATCTAATTAATTCCTCATGTGTGCCTTGTTCAATTATCTTGCCATGTTCAACCACTACTAATCGATCAGCATTTCTTAAAGTTGATAACCTATGAGCAATTGAGATTGTTGTTCTCCCTTTTATTAATCTTTCTAATGCTTCTTGGATTAGTCGTTCTGTTTCCGTATCTAGTGAAGCTGTAGCTTCATCAAGAATTAAAATTTTCGGATTTAATAAGACAGCTCTCGCAATCGCAACCCGTTGTTTTTCTCCACCTGATAAGCTTTGTCCTCTTGAACCAATAATGGTATCGTAACCATCTGGTAATTTCATGATAAAATCATGGGCATTAGCAATTTTAGCTGCTTCAATGATTTCATCAATAGTTGCAGTTGGTTTCGCATAAGAAATATTTTCAGCAATTGAACCCATAAATAAATAGGTTTCTTGTAAAACTAAAGCGATTTGAGAATGTAAGTCATTCAAATTCATGTCCTTTAAATCTACACCATCAATCGTAATTGAACCTTCTTTAATATCATAAAGTCTAGTAATCAGATTTGTTAAGGTTGATTTACCTGCTCCAGAATGTCCCACTAAACCAATCATTTCTCCACTTTTAATTTCTAAATTAATATCACTTAAAATTGGTTTATTAGGTTCATAACTAAAAGAAACATTTTTTAATAAAATTTCACCTTTAATATCTTGCATACTAATCGAATCCATTTTTTCTTCAACTTCTGGCACTGTGTCAAGGATTTCAAATATTCTTGACGCTGAGTTCATACATGAAGACCACCAATCCGTGATTTGAGTCATAAAATGTAAGGGGCCCATTAACATGCCAACATAGCCAGTAAATGTAATTAAAGTACCAAATGATATTGCACCCTTTACTACTAACCAACCTCCATATCCCCAAACGATTAAACTACTTGTTCCCATAAAGAAAAATAGAAATGGATACACAGTTTGATTCATTAATCCAACATCAACATTGACGTTATAAACATTTTTATTAGCATTACCAAAACGCTTTACTTCAACTTCTTCTTTTCCGAAGGCTTTTACAACTCTAGACCCTGTCAATGAATCACTAATTAATGAATTGAGTGAACTATTTCTACGCCACATCCGTGAATATAAAACCCATTGTCTTGGAAAGATTTTTTTAAGAACAAAAACAATGAAGGGAACAGGTAAAATGGTTAATATCGCTAGTAACCAATTAATGGATACCATCACACTGAATATTCCTACCATTGTTAGGGCATTAACAATAAAATAGGGAACCCCATCATGAAAAAAATATTGTAGGTGCATCGCATCGCCATTAACATTATTCATTAAAGATCCTGTTTGTTTACTGTTATAAAAACTTAAAGATAACCTTTGTAATGCATTAAATATTTCTGTTTTTAAGTCAAATACAACTTTCGCAGCAAGTGTTGAGTTTATTCTTCCATATATTATACTCACAATTGTTGAAATCACTTTAATTAGAAATAATACAATTACAAAATAACCGATTTTGCCATAAAAATTTAAATTTTCTCCCTTTTTTAATACTTCGTCGTAAAAGATATTTCCAGATAAATATGGCATTATAATATTTAATAATGAACTTATAACCATAAATATTAAAATAAAAATTATTTTTACTTTATAACGTGGTAAATAAGATAAAACACGTAAAAAAATTGCTCGTTTATCAAAACAGTTTGGACAAATTTTACGAATTGGATCTTCATATCTTGTACCACACTTAGGACAATATATTGTCATTTCTTCATTTTTAAAATCTTCTTCAGTTAAGATTTTACCTTCTTTTATTTTACTAAAAAGGCGGCAAAAAATACCAAAGTCATTCATAGAAGTATTTGTATAACGACATAATATCTTATCTTCACCATTAATTAATCCTACTAAAATACCTCCACTTACCAATTGATCACTATCTAGTTTTTCAATTTCATCTAACCTATATAAAATAGAACTTTCTTCAACCCAATTTTTATTATCGTTATTACCAGTTATGATAATTAGATTGCTTTTAGTTGCAAGTGCATAGCACTTTCCAAATTCACCTCTAAAATTTAAATCACCTATCGCGATTAATTCAATTTCTTCTAAACTAACATTATAAATTACTAAAATTTCTTTAATATAACTGGGTATTTCCTTTATTAAATCTTTCATATGTCCTCCTAACCACAACTATATTTATTAATTAAAAAAAATTCACCACAACTTATTTCAAATTGTGTTATCATTTAATTTAATTAATGGAATATCGATATTGTTGCTTAAAACTTTTACATCAATATTTGTTTTATCTACACATACCCTTATATTTTGAAAAAACGATCGCTTTTTCTAACTTACAAATTACCAGTCAACCAAGCAGATTGTGCTGTGGTAGATATCGCCAAACAAACATAAAGGACCTTTTTATAAACCATGTTGATGATCCGATCTATCTAAGTAAAATCATATTCATCAACAGATGGTTATAATTTAGCCCAACTTAATACTGGTAATGTTACTATATTGACACCAGCTTCTTTAAATAATCACATATCAACTTGATATATTTCCTTGGTCATTGATCTGGATTATAGTCCCCACCTTAATAGAGAGCTGGCAATTTCTCATTAATCACTTCACCTCTTAAATAAATAATATGTAATTATATAATCATATTAACATTATGGATGCGTTTTTACAATCATAAAATATTAAAATGAATAAAAAAATTTTGACTTTGAGGTTATTTTATGAGAAGTTTTTCTTGTTATATAAAAACCCATATCCTACGAATATGGGTTAAGTCACTTTAAATTAATAATTACCTTTATTTCTTTAGTCCTAATTCAATAAGCAACACATAGTATTTAATATCTTTTGTTTGAGGTGCTATTTGAAATGCCGCATTACAACAGCTTCAATGCCAATACTCTAATTCTTCTAGTACATTGCATGATCCATTATATCGATTTGTACATCCAGTGTCACTTTAGTAAAAAATTGCTTTAATTGAATCAGGAAAGTCGTTAAAATGTTTTAAACATTTATTATCCGAATAAACATTTTTAAGTTTGACTTCCATGAAATAACCACTTTTTAACATGAGATTTTCATTCTTATAATAATCTAGTCCAGGTCATTTATTCAAATCACTCTTACAAAAAAATATCCTTGTTCTTTTATAAATTCATCAAATTTGTATACAAATTCTCGACTTTCTATATTGTGCAATTTATCGGCAACGTGTTCGGGACCGAATCCGTAACAAATTGTGTTAAAATCATCTATTAAAATTCGATAATTCCATGAACCATCTAAACTCTAGAAGATAGGTTTATTTTATCTATTCATTTATGTTCAATAGCAAAAAAAGGGCTAGTAACCTTATTAAAAAACTTTTAATTTTGTTACTGCCCCTTTTTATCGTTTATTTTCTCTTAACATTATTTATAATAAATCTACTTTTAGGTAAAGTAGGAATTCTTGACATACTATAACTTAAATCCTGATTTGGGACTTCATAAACTAAATGATTAACAATAAAATCTAAACTCGATTTCATTATTTCAATTGTTACCATTTCACCAGCACATCGGTGTCCTTCTAAGTATTCTCCACCACCTTGAGGGATAAAAGCGTACCGATTACCACTCCAATTCACAAATCGTTCTGGCCAAAACTCATCTACTTTTTCCCAAAGACGATGATCATGATTTGTTCCATAAATATCTAATAAAACTAAAGTACCTTTTTTAAAATTATAGTTATTCCAAGTGAATCCTTCACTCACTCTTGCACCGACAAATGGTGCAAAAGGATAATAACGACGAATTTCTTCTACAAACATTTCAAGATAATTGTTTTGATTTTCTTGAACTTTTTTTAAACAATCTGGTTGTTCATGTATCGCTAACGCTCCAAATGTGATATAAGTAGCAATAGCAACTATTGGTCTAATAATATTCATTAATTCTACCGCGGCAACTTGTAAATCTAATAGATTGCCATTTAAATCTCGATGATTTGCAATAACATACAAAGCAGTCTCATTTGCTTGTTTTAATTTATGATTACGTACTTGTTCAATAATATTTTTCATCCATAATTCTGTTTTAACGCGTGCTATTCTTCCTTTGTAGTGTCTTACACCAACAGCTCCAAAAGCATCAATCATCATTCCAAAATCATTTGCGAGTGATTTAATCTCAAAATCATCAAATGGAACGCCTGCCCATCTTAATGCTACTTTACACATGATTTCTTGTGTTTCATCAAATAACACAACAGTATTTTTATTTTCAAAGTCTCTACTTTTAACTTTCCATTCTTCATTCGTTAGTTCATTGAGAATGCTTAGTCTATCACTCGTCATAAGTGACATAAACATCTCTTTACGATGTTTATGTTCACTTTGATCTAACGTTTGTACACCTTTCTCACCAAATAAAGATTTCAAAATTCTTTTAGGAGCTGCACCATTACGTTTAAAATGATTATTATCATAAAAAACTTTCGCAGCTTCTTCTCCATACATGCATATTACATGTTCACCTAACAAACGTGTTTCAAAAATATCTGTTTTCAACCTCTGACATCTATTTTGAATAAATAGATAACCTTCCCTTAATAGTGATAAACTGCTATCTAAACTAATATTTTTTGGTATATTACCTGACATCTTATTTACACCTACTTTAATAAATTTTCTTTTAATTATTTCTCTTTTATTCTTTACTTTTTTTTATATTTAATGAAAAAACTCTAACAAAATGTTAGAGTCATTTTCTATAGATAAATATAATAAATCTTTTGAACATATTTTGATGTCATTAATTGTAGCAACCCCCCATAATTTACTTTGAATTTGATTACATCCCCTAATTTATAACTAGACTTAGATACATCAAGAATTAAATGATCACTACTAGCGCCTAAGATTACTACATTTTCATCTATTGGGATAATGTTATTAGGATAAACATCTTGTTTACCCATACCTAAAATGGCTCTTTTAATAATACCTTTATCTATAAAATTCACTTTATTACCGAATGCATCCATTCCTAATTCGCCGATTGGCACTGATGGTTTGTCTTTCAATTCAATAATTTGTGCGTGTAGTTCAAAACAATCTTGATATAAATCATTAATATTTTGACTAAATGCTGTTTCTTTTCCTAAATATATGCTTTCACCTAAGCGTAAATTATTAATTCCATTTGGTATTAATCCATTTAAAATTAATGGTATAGATGAACTATTACCACCAGAAATAATATCTAATTTTATTTGATATTTACTCTCAATATTATTTTTTATATTAAGTAATTCACCTAAATTAGATTCAGTAGGTATTACACCACCATAACAAGTTAAATTTGTGCCTATCCCGATTAACTTTATGTTTGATAAAAAAATGATTTCATTAATAAGATGGTCATAATCGCTCTTGTACCAAATTCCTTCACGTAAATCTCCTAAATCAAACATTAAGATAATATGATGTGTTTTTTCTTGTTTAATTGCTTCATTATTTAACTTTTTAATTGTATCAAGCTCGGAATTACAAGAAATATCAACATATTTGATTGTATCTTCTATTTCACATTCCATAGGTAATCTTAGTAAGACTTTAGGTAATTTATATATTTGAAATTTTTTTAGATTACCCATCCGAGAATCAGCTAAATGTGTTACTCCTGTGTTAACGAGTGCTTCGATAATTTTATGATCTCCCGCTAATACTTTAGTTACCAAAAAGATACTATTTACACCAACTTCACTACATTTTTTAACTATTGCTTTAGTGTTATGTCTTAATTTACATAAATCAATCTCTAGTCTTGGATACATATTTACTCCCTTATTCCTAAACTACTTTTAAGTAATGTTAGAGCTTGAATCGGATATTTTAATGATAATACGCCCAGAGAAGCCATAATGTAATCTTCATCAATTAAAATCTCTATGTATTTTCTAGGCATTAAAATAGATGAATCAAAATGATTAAAAGCTTCTTTTAATAGGTTGATTCGATTTGGTAACCTTGTTAAAGCTCCACCAGTACCTATAACAAATTTAATACCTGTTAAGTCCTTACCTTCTGCGACTAAAACTTTACCTTTTGTACCATATAAAGAACGATACTTCCCGCAATGTCTTATTAATGCTTTAATAGTTGCCTCACTTGTTAACCTTTCAACTAATTTTATTTGTTTACCACTTGGGATTACTTGATAATGATCAAGTATATAAGTCAATTCATCAAGCGATAAATTTAACTCATAAGCTAATTGATCTGTTCCGATTAAATCAATAATGTTTTGCCTATTAACATAAACACCTAAATCACCTTCAACGGTTCTTTTCGCAAGAGGCTCTGGACTTATTAAGATTTTACTAATCTCTTCACTACCATTAGTGACAGAATGGACATCTGTCGTTGCTCCCCCTACATCTATAACTACAAGGTCACCGATTTCATTTGCTAGTAATTTAGCAGCAAGCATACAAGCTCCTGGTGTTGGTACAATATTTTGGTAGACAATAGCTTTTACTTTTTCCATACCAGGAGTATGGATGATATGTTCTTCAAATACTTCCTGAATTATTTTCCTTGTTGGCTCAACATTGAAAACATCAATTTTTGGATAAACATTATCAGTTAGATGTAAAAATTGATTTTGTTCATGATCACAAAATATTGTTTTAATTTCTTCAATGCTTTCACAATTTCCTGCATAGATTACTGGAATATTTAATTTCAATTTCGCAATTAATTCGGCATTATAAATTACTGTCGCTTTTTCACCATAATCCACTCCACCTGAAATTAAAATAATGTTCGGTTTAATCTTTTGTAATTTTTTTATATCATTTTGAGTTATTTTACCAGCGGTAATTAAGTGGATGTTTGCTCCCGCTCCAAGCGCTGCTTCTTTGGCAGCTTTCACAGTCATATCATAAACAAGTCCATGAACGGTCATTTTTAATCCACCAGCTGCTGAACTAGAAGCAAAGGTTTCCTTCGCTTCTAGTTCTTTTATATCTAAATTAAATTTTAAATTTTCGATGGCTTCTAATATACCAATATTAACATCGCCAAGGGATACTGTAGTAGATGCATTTCCTTGACCTAATAATATAGGTTTATTATTATGAATACCTGTAAATGCATTGACAATAGTAGTTGTACTCCCTATTTCTAATACTAATACATCAATCTTCATTATCTAATTCCTTTAATCGATTAACTAAAAATGAAGCTACATGAACACCTTTCGTTCCTCTACCAAATCCTGCATCAACACCCTGGTTTATTGCTAAATCATTAGTCACTTGAGTTCCACCACAAATGATTATTAACTGATCTCTTACACCTTTTTCAATTGCATAATCGTTCAGTTTTTTCATGTTTTTATAATGGATTTCGTCATGTGAGATAATCGTTGAAGCAAGGATTGCTTTTGCATTTAATTCAATAGCCGCATCCACTAATTTTTCTATCGGTACTGATGAACCTAAATATTCACAATTAATGCCATACTTTTCAATACCACCATGTTTAATATCAATAATCTCTCTTAATCCCACTGAATGCTCATCCTCACCAACAGTCCCTGCGACGATTGTTAAAGGATTGGCTTTCACATAACTTTCTATTTCAGTTTCACTAATATTCACCATTTCTTCTGGTATAACTAACTCATTTAAATCAATATCAAAACCAACTTTACCTTTTAACTGTATTCTTGTGCCTTCAACTTCGTGTAACACTTCTTTATGAATGACTTCTACTTCGAGTAAATTCAGCTTTTTGGCTATTTGAATCGCAGCATATTCTGCTTTGCGTTTATCAGTTGGTAAAAACAAGTCAAGCATGACGATTCCATCACCTAACCATTCTACTTCTGGTTTTATTAAACTACTTGAACGATATTTTTCTGTTTCATCTAGCCTAATATTTACATTATCTAGTTCATCTAATTCATCAATGAATATGATTTTACTTCGATCCTCAAAGGTACACCCGCCAATTAATTCTGATGGATGGTCTACATCTCCATATTGTCTTACATTGTTGTAACCAAAATGGGCTGTAACTGGAGCGAAGTAATCTTCATCACGCGTGTATACTGTGTTAGCACCTATTCCACCAGCAATTTTTCTGATTATTCCATCATTATTTCTTTCTGGATAATTGCCTGAATCAACAAAAAAACCTTGTTCAACTGCTTCAAAGTATCCTCCAGAAGAAATGATATCTTCTAAATAAAGAACTGCTCGTTCTTTTAGTTCACGAACTTTTTCAGGTAAATATCCAACATCCTTTAATTCAACCATTTCTAAAAGTCCATCCATGCCAATTAATGCTTGTTTTGCGGTATCACAGGCTTCAACATTATACATATGCCATGGTACATTTCGCCCTTCATCTGGAGTTATTGTTGATTGTATATCACAACTTGTTAATTTAGAAACTAGAATATTTAAAACGTGGGTTACAGTTGCTTCTCTTGTGGATGATTCAATATATTTGGTATTCATCTGTGCTCGTATTCGGTATTCAGAAAAAATTTCACGTAGTGCTACAGCATAGGGTAAATTAATCTTTAAATCAGGAGCAGGAGATGCAATAGGTGGAACGGTTGATAAAGCAATATTATCTTTATTCATCCCAACTTTGTTAGAAAAAACACTGTTAATTGCGTGCTGAACTAAAAGTTCTGGCATGACTTTATTTGCTTCACGAGCTGTCGCATTCGCATTATGTGCCCCATCTATTTGTAACATATTAGCATAAGCCATGATGCACTTTGATTCAGCCGCATCAACAAAAGAGCGAACCATATTAATGTTACGATATAAAACATTATATTGTGGATCTTGATGTGCACCATTCACGCCTTCTTCAGCAAATAATACTGCTATCTCAGGTCCTGCTACACCTGAAACATAAGAATGGTAGTTAATGGGACGCCCTACTTCCTCTTCGATAAAATCAAGCGCTTTTCGTTGTACCCGAATTTGTTTTCTAGTGATTGGGATGCCACCTACTCCTTGTGGTGTACCTTCAATTAAACCATCAAAATGAGACTGACCAGCCGTCCTGATGACCATGATGTGGTCTGCACCGTGATGCGCAGCCATCCTCATTCTCCGAATATCATCTTCAAATCGACCTGAAGCGATTTCTGTCGTGATAACAGCGATAGGTTGTGGGTCAATGTTGTTAAAATATTTCGCGGCCGGAAGTGGTACACTCTTTTTAAGTGGCATAGACGCTTCGCTATACTTGAAGTGATTCATTTCTAACTGAACTGGAGTACGCCAAGTCCAACCCCTTCTTTGAGGAACGTATTTTTCGATATCTTTTAATAATTCCCGTATATCCAATTTATCTACCATTCTATCACATCACTTTCTATGATTTTCAATCCTGCTTCACGAATGGAGAGTGTGTTTTGTTTAGCCATTTTATAAACAACATGACCTGCTCCTTTACCCATTAGTCCTTTCGCAATTACTTTTTCAACAATTGTTTTGGCTTCAATACTTGAAAATCCCATTCTTAATAAAATAGAACGTTCAATTGAAGGTGTGGTATGGGTATATGCCAATTGAATTAACGGGTCAACAATTTGTTCGGATAATTCAAAAAAATAATTTTTTAGTTCTTCGTCTGATAACTTTTCCAAATGTTTTTTTCTTTCTAAATATTCATCTTTTTTCAAGTGTTTCCCCCCTTTAATTTGATTTCTTTAACATTCAAATCTTTTATTGTCTCTAAAACAAATAATTCATTTTCATTCACTTCATCCATTAAAAATAAAATGTCTTCATACATAAGAAAATTATTTTTATTATTAGCAATATGATTTTTTATACAAGATTTTTTTAAATGGACTAAGTCAACAACTCTTGCTTTAATTAAACCTGGATGATTGGGTAATACAATACTAGTTCCCGGAACTTCTTCTTCTGGGTCACCGAAATATACATTAACTCCATTATTTTTCGCAAACGAGATCTGCGCATTATGATGTTTCCCTGCACCTGTATACTCAGTTTCTTGAACAATAATCATTTTATCTTCATCAAGGTCAGCCGCAATACTTAACGCTGCCGTTAATGCGGTGTTCCCCGCTGGTCCTCTTTCAATTCCCTCAAGTAACGCTAAGGCTTCAGTAAGATAAAATACTTCTCCTTGATTTACTAAAACATAACGATCCATATATCTTAATGGTCTTGCGGCAGATCTTGGAACATCACTTCTATCGGGATTCGCAGCGAATGGAATACCAAAACCAGTATGACCAGTTGTAAATGATTTACGATTAAAATCTTTATCACTTGCCATATGTAAACCTTTTAGATTTACACTAGCCCCTACAATCTCAATTTTTTTATTGGTTTCTGCTTTAATACCTCTTGCTGTTCCAGTTAAATTTCCCCCTCCCGCATTTGTACAAATCACAACATCTGGTTCTCTCCCTACCTGAGTTATACATTGTTTAACAAGTTCACTACCTAATGTCTCGATGCCTGCAACACTAAAAGGTGTATAAAGTGAGGCATTAAAATATCCGGTTTTATCTAATAAATTTAAGAAGACATAAAACAACTCTGGTCCAACCGTTAATTGAATAACTTCGGCACCAAATGCTTCACATAGTCTTGCTTTTTCAAGAATTTCAGGTTGACCCATTCCTTTACTATCAAAACATTCTTGAACAATAATACATTTAAGCCCTAGTTTGGCGGCCGAAGAGGCAACTGCGGCTCCGTAATTACCACTAGTTGCCGCAATTACTCCCTTATAACCCATCTTTTTTGCATGGTAACACGATAAAGAAGCACGTCTAGCTTTAAAACTACCTGAGTCATTTAACGCTTCATCTTTTATAAAAATTCTGGCTCCCTTTCCTTTGGGAGCAACTTTTCTAACCATTTTCGTAATATTTTTTAATTCTTTTAAAGGAGTATTTCCTACTCCATTTTCTAATTGAATTTGTTTTATATCATTTAATGAATAATTGATATCACTCATCATTTTTTCATAATCAAAAGCAATACTACCAAACTCATATTTTTTATAGTCAATTCCGACGGACTTTTGCATGATTTCATTTTTACGAGACATAACTCCTAAATAAGACATATCCATTAACAGTCATCTCCATCCATAAATGCTTTAATCATTTTCGATAATTGTACAACTTCAGGCACAAAATCTCCAAAATTATGTTTATGATTAGGAGTGATATTAATGAGGGTACCTTGTTCCATTCTATTTGTGACTGTCTTAATTTGAACAAAATCATTTAAATCAGCATCATTTAATAAAAATCCCTTTACAAACATTTCAAGAGGGACTGCTTTTGTATCCATGGGGACTTGTGCTGATCTTTCTAACGGATGAAGGATAATTTTATGAATTTGCACGTATGAACCAGCATTAATCATCTTCAAGCACTTCCCTTACATCTCCCATAATGGCCCGAGGTACTGGTAAATCTATCATTGTTTTTAAACCCGGAGTTGCATTTATAACATGTGGAATCATATTCACACACATCGCGATTGTACCAATCCCTCCATTTACTTCGGGTTTGATAGTCATATTGACACTGGGGTTTCCATTTATTTCTATATAATCACCCGTATCAATACCAGCAAGTTCAGGTTCAATTTGTTGCGGATGAATCATATTGATTTTAACTACATGTTGTTTTATACCTTGACCACTCATACTTACACCACAAATATCACCAGCTTGAGCGTGTCCAAATGCACTCGTCCGTTCAATTTGAGTGATTATAGGACTTATTTGTTGTTTAAAATCATCGATACCCCAAATTAAAGCATCAGAAACCATATGTATTGATTCTTTAAAACCTACATGACCCGCAATTTTATGTTCTAAAACACCTTTATTAAATTGATTTATACTAAGACCTACACCTTGCTCTTCCATTACTGTACGACCAAAAGGGGATAAACTATTGATTCTTTTTACAGTCATGTTATCAACTGATTCCATAACACCGGTTAGACATATTACTAAAAAATCCATCATCATACCCGGATTTATTCCTGTACCAAGTAAGGTCACTCCATTGTCTTTCGCAATTCTATCCATCATCTTGGCAAGTTCTGGTTCATTAGCTTTTGGATAAACCATTTCTTCAGCAGTAGAGATGACATTGACCTTTTTCTCTAATAAATACTTAATTTTAAGAAAAGCTTTTTTTGTATATGAATCTGTCGCAAGAATCACTACATCACATGACTTTTCACTCACAACTTCTTCAATATTTCCTTTAACATAGACACCTAGTTGATCACCTTTATCGATGTTTAAAATTTCATAAATACTTTTATTAACATATTGAGGATTAATATCACAAACGCCGACGATCTCAAATCCATCTTTTTTCAATATCATTCTGGCTATCCCGCTACCCATTGCCCCAAATCCCCAAATCGCTACTTTTACTTTCGCTTTTCGCATAATTTCCTCCTATAAAGTAATAATAGTTCCAGATAAACCTTCTAAAGCTTCCAATGCATCAGTCAACGCTGCGATAATCGAAATTCTACCCTTTTTAGATTCAGCAAATTTCACCGCAGCTTCAATTTTTGGTAACATACTCCCTCTCGCAAAATGACCTTGTAAAATATATTCTTTCGCATCACTTACAGATATTTTTGATAAATCAATTTGATTAACACTCTTGTAGTTTAGGGAAACTTTATTTACCGCAGTTAAAATAATTAAATAATCAGCATTTATTAATTCAGCTAGTTTACTACTCGCATAGTCTTTATCTATAACTGCTGAAACTCCGATTAGCTCATTCCCATCTTTAATAACTGGAATTCCTCCTCCTCCACTTGCTATAACAAGATGATTTGCATCGAGTAAGGATTGAATAATATCCTTTTCAATTATATCTATAGGCAGTGGACTTGGTACCACTCTTCTGTATCCTCTTCCTGCATCTTCAATCACATCAAAGCCTTTTTCTTGACGAAGCCTTTCTGCTTCTTCAAGTGTATAAAATGAACCAATTGGTTTACTTGGATGAGAAAATGCTAAGTCATTTTTATCAACCAAAACTTGTGTAATGACCGTCGCTACTTTTTTATATATTTGTTTTTTAATTAACTCATTCTGAATCGCATTTTGTAAGTGATAACCTATATAACCTTGACTCATTGCCCCACATTCAGGAAAAGGCATACCGATGTGCTCAAACGCCAAATTAATCATCCCTACTTGTGGACCATTTCCATGAGTAACAATTACTTCATGGTCGTTAAGAACAAGATCAACAATTGATTTCGCAGTATTCTTAACTAAACCTTGTTGTTCTTTGTGATTATTCCCTAAGGCATTACCACCTAAGGCTACTACAATACGTGCCATCTTATCCTCCTATTGTTGCTAACATAACTGCTTTAATTGTATGAAGACGATTTTCAGCTTCATCAAACACTATAGAGTGTTTTGATTCAAAAACTTCATTTGTAACTTCCATTTCCGAAACTCCAAATTTCTCAAACATTTCTTTTCCCGTTATTGTTTCAGTATCATGAAATGATGGCAAGCAGTGCATGAATACTACTTCAGGATGAGCGTTCTTAATCATTTTCATATTGACTTGATAAGGCATTAATTTTGCTATTCGACTCGCCCAAACTTCAACAGGTTCCCCCATAGATACCCATACATCAGTATAAATGACATCCACATCTTTGGTACCTTCATCAATGTCTTCAGTTAATGTGATTTTCGCTCCTGTTTCAGATGCGATTTCTTCGCAAGTTTTAACTAAATCAGCACTTGGCCATAAATCTTTAGGACTAACAGCACGGAAATCTAACCCCATTTTGGCACTACCAATCATTAAAGAATTACCCATATTATTTCTGGCATCACCAACATAAGCAAATTTAATTCCTTTTAAAGTACCCTTATGTTCAGTGATGGTCATAAAGTCAGCTAAAATCTGAGTGGGATGATATAGATCAGTTAAACCGTTCCAAACGGGAACGCCAGAATATTTTGCTAATTTTTCAACAGTTTCTTGTTTATATCCTCGATATTCAATTCCGTCATACATTCTGCCTAAAACTCGTGCAGTATCAGCGATACTTTCTTTTTTCCCCATTTGTGAGCCAGTTGGACCTAAGTAGGTAACATTCATTCCTAAATCATAAGCACCAACTTCAAAAGCACAACGGGTTCTTGTAGAATCTTTTTCAAATAATAATACTACATTTTTCCCTTTTAATTTTGGTACTTCGTATCCCCCCATTTTTGAATCTTTTAAAATGATAGCTAAATTTAATAAATATTTAATTTCAGTAGGACTATAATCTAATAGTGTAAGTAAACTTCTACCACGCATATTAATTGGCATGTTATCCCTCCATTTAATTTAAATCTTCTCTGACAAGTGGCATGCTCATACATCTCGGTCCACCACGTCCCCTTGACAGTTCACTTGATGGAATCGTATGAATTTTAACTCCATAATCTTGTAATATTTCATTGGTGACATAATTACGTGAATATACAATGACTTCACCTGGTGCAATCGCTAAAGTATTAGAACCATCATTCCATTGTTCCCGTTCTGATACGATTGGTTTCCCACCTCCACAGGGTATTAAGGTAATCTCTTCATTCACATATTGTTTTAGTATCATTTCTAATCGTTCATAAATAGGTTTTACTTGAAGTTTACCAAGTCTATTTATATCGCGTGAGAGTTCATAAACTTTAATCGGATTATCTAATTGATTGTGAATTGTAAATTTATCATAATCAATTTGGGTAAACACCGTATCTAAATGCATATATGCCCGACTTTTAGGTATATCAAATGCTAGTATTGTTTCAAATGTAGTTTCATAATTATAAAATAAGTTTTTTGCTAATTTTTCTATAGCGGTTGGGTGTGTACGCTGACTTACACCTACTGCCACTACCTTTTTATTTAAAACCAAGATGTCTCCACCTTCGATTGATAAATCAAAATTACGGTCATAATAACGATCCACAATATGTTTGTATTCATGATGATAATTAAAAACATAATCAGAAAATAATGTTTCGCGACATCTCGTGTTTGTGTACATTTTATTCATGGATATCCCATTTCCAATTACACTAAATGGGTCTCTGGTAAAGTATAAATTAGGCATTGGATCACAAATAAACGGATAATCACCAATATGATCTGTTAAAGTTCTCTTAGTCCAGCTTGGAACTTCCACTTTTCTGATCCCTGACATCATGACTTCAATCATTTTTTTATCATTAAAAGAATACAAATAATCCATCACGATATTTTTTAAAGTTTCACTTGTGATGTGAGCTTCCATTATAAATTGATTAATAAAAATTTCCTTAATTATTTTATCTTGCTTAATTGTTTCCTCTACTAAGTCAACTAAATAAACAACCTCTACACCATTATTTCTAAATACTTCAGCAAAATCATCATGTTCTTTTTGAGCCAACTCAAGCCAAGGTATATCATCAAACAACAAGTTTTCTAGCCATTGTGGCGTTAAGTTTTCTAGTTCTTTTCCTGGTCGATGTAACAATACTTGTTTAAGTTTGCCAATCTCAGAATTGACTTTTAACATAAAATCATCTCCCATACACTATATGAAAGAATAAAAATAGTTATGATATATCTTACATTTTTCTACATAATACAGACACAAAAAAAACTCTCTACAAGTAGAAAGTTTAGTATTAAATAAATTATTTAATTTGTTACTCATAAAAAATAATGTCAATTTATTGTTAATAACTACTGTTTTACCGGTCTTTTTGTAGCCCATTTTTTTATATAAATAACAATTTATTGAAACTTGAAAGATCTTACTCATTCCCATACCAAAGCATCATAATTTGCCACATTTAGCGTTTTCCAAAAATTCAAATAAATTGTATCACACTTATAATATTGAAGAACAATTTAAATTAGATTCACAAATCACAGAAACAACATTAAAATTAACTGAATTTTAAAATATCTTAATAGGAATAATAAAATGAAAGAGTTTTTTTCATTGACTTTTAGTATACTGATGATATAATTAACATCGTTAATGATTAACTAGGTTAACGATTATTTTATAAACTAACAGAAAGGTGGAATAGTGTTGGAGTTTGTAGAAAATGCGAAAGAATTACTTGAAACATTGAAAATGTTCCATAAAATTACTAGAAGTAATAATTATTTAGAAGAAATGAACTTTAATGAAATTTTTGTTTGTAGTATTTTAATAAATATGGAAAATGAAGGATATGAAGATGCAAAAATTCAAGTAAAAGATTTAAGTGAAAAATTAAAAATTTCAAGACCAGCTCTAAATGCCATCATTAATAAGCTTGAAGATAAAAATTTCGTTGAACGAGTTAGAATAAAAGGTGATAGAAAATCTGTTTATGTAAAGTTAACGGAAAAAAGTTATCAAATTTATTATCATGAACAAGAAAAAATGGTAGGATTGATGAATAATATTGTGTCAAAAATGGGCATAGAAGATACTGTAAAATTTATTGAATTACTCAATAAATTCTATAATATCATAAAAATGGAGGTTAAATAATGTTAAGATTAAAAAATATTGTAAAAAACTATATTGCTGGTAACACGAAAGTTGAAGCATTGAAAGGTATTGAATTAGAATTTCGAAAAAATGAATTTGTTTCGATTCTAGGTCAAAGTGGCTGTGGTAAGACGACTCTACTTAATATCATTGGTGGGCTTGATCGCTATACAAGCGGTGACTTAATCATAAATAATAAATCTACAAAAGATTTTACTGATAGTGATTGGGATAGTTATCGTAACCACTCTATTGGATTTGTGTTTCAAAGTTATAACCTAATTCCTCATTTATCTGTTCTTGGGAATGTCGAGTTAGCTTTAACACTATCTGGTGTATCTAGTGAAGATAGAAAAAGAAGAGCTATCGAAGCTTTAGAAAAAGTAAGTCTTGGTGATCAAATCCATAAAAAGCCTAACCAATTATCAGGTGGGCAAATGCAAAGAGTGGCGATCGCGAGAGCATTAGTAAATAACCCTGATATTTTACTTGCTGATGAGCCTACAGGTGCTCTTGATTCAGAAACAAGTGTACAAATCATGGAGATTTTAAAGGCAATATCAAAAGATAAATTAATCATTATGGTTACACATAATCCAGAACTTGCTAATACTTATTCTACAAGAATAATCAGATTACTAGATGGTAGAATGATTGATGATAGTAATCCATTTCATAGTGAAGAAATAAAAAATGAAAGTAAAGTAAAAAAAGAAAAAGTAGTAAAGAAATTAAATACTGAAAAGACATCCATGTCATTTATGACAGCTTTATCACTCAGTTTAAGAAATCTTGCGACAAAGAAAGCAAGAACATTTTTAACAGCATTTGCTGGTAGTATTGGTATTATTGGTATCGCCTTAGTTTTAGCATTATCAAATGGTTTTCAAACTTATGTTGATAAAATGCAAGCTGACACTTTATCTTCATTCCCACTAACAATTAGTGAAACTTCAATGGATTTTTCTAATTTTGCAGAATTAAACATGAAAAGTAACCTTGAAGAGTATTCTAATGTAGAAACAATCTTCATTAATAAAATGATGGATAGATTAGAAAATATCATAATCAAAAATAACTTATCAGAAGATTATATAAATAATGCGATTAAGACAATTGATCCATCACTTTATAATGGGATTAGTTATACAAGAGCTGTTAAATTAAACGTATTTAAAGAAAACGAGAATTTACCATACTATCAACAAATCTCAACTTCATCTAATTCAGGAATGGGCATGAATAATAGTGTTTGGCAAGAATTAATCGATAATAATGATTTTATTAATTCACAATATGACGTCTTAGATGGACACTTACCTACAAACAAAAATGAACTAGTCATCGTAGTTGATAAATATAATCAATTAACTGATTTTACTTTAATGGCTTTAGGATTATATAATCCAATATCTGAAATTGAAATTGATAGTTATACATTTGATGATATTTTAGGATTAGAATATAAATTAGTTTTAAATGATGAATTATACTCACCTGTAGAAAATAAATTTATACCAAACTATATTACTATGAACAATACAAACTTTATAACAAAAGAAGTCTATGATCTAGAAGAAAACGAAACATTGAAAGTTGTCGGAATTATAAGAGCTAACTCAGAAACAGCTACCGGTTCAATTACTGGAGCTATTGGTTATTCAAGTGAACTAACTGACTATGTTTTAGCTAATGCTGCTGAGTCGGAGATAGTTATATGGCAAAAAGCAAATGATACAAAAGATCCATTAAGTGGTGCAGAATATCCTAATACAGAAGAGACAATTGATGAACAATATAAA
Organism: Haloplasmataceae bacterium; assembly: GCA_029240795.1. Classification (GTDB taxonomy): domain Bacteria; phylum Bacillota_I; class Bacilli_A; order Haloplasmatales; family Haloplasmataceae; genus JARDZP01. The sequence goes on from JARDZP010000012.1 coordinate 26,551, forward strand.
GAAACTTTATCTAAATTAGGTGGAATTACAACTCCTTCATCAATTAATATTTATGCTGTTGACTTTGATGCAAAACAATTAATTAAAGACCATTTAGATGCTTATAATACTACTGTTACAGAGGAAAAAGATAAAGTATATTATACTGACATCATGGATATGATGGTAAAATCAATTGATACTACCATTAACGCAATTAGTTATGTATTGATCGCATTCACTTCAATATCTTTAGTTGTTTCTTCAATTATGATTGGTATAATCACCTATATATCTGTACTTGAAAGAACAAAAGAAATTGGTGTATTAAGAAGTATTGGTGCTAGAAAGAAAGATATTTCACGTGTATTTAATGCAGAAACGTTAATTATTGGTTTTGTTGCTGGATTAATAGGTGTATTGTTTACAATGTTAATATCAATTCCAATAAATATTGTTTTAAATAATTTAGTTAATATTAATGGAATTGCTTCACTTAATCCAATACATGCTTTAGTCTTAATTTTAATAAGTATGGGATTAACTCTAATTGCAGGTATTATTCCATCACGCATTGCGGCTAAAAAAGATCCAGTAGTAGCTTTGAGAACTGAATAACAATAAATTAGTTATTAAAAACACTTTAGTACAATGGGTACTAAAGTGTTTTTTTAAATTATTTAATTACTTTACCATATAGACCATATACACCTGTGTCAGTTACTTCTACATGAATAACTTGTCCATTAACTAATGTTTCATCACTTGTTACAAATAAATATCCATCGATATTATCTGGTGCAAATGCATAACTACGTGTTTTGTATTTACTATTTGATTTATCAAAACCTTCAACAATTGCTTTATGTACTGAACCGATATGTGTTTTATTATTCTTAAATGCGATAACTTGTTGTGTTTTCATAATCTCACGAAATCGTTTATTTTTTGTTAAGTCATCCACTTCATTTTCAAAATCATAAGCTTTTGTATCTTCTTCTTTTGAATATTCAAAAGCACCTAGTCGATCAAACTTAATTTCTTCAACAAATGATTTTAATTCATGGAAATCCTCATCAGTTTCACCAGGGAAACCAACAATGACAGTTGTTCTTAATATCGCATTTGGAATTTTTGTTCTTATTTTATTAAATAATGATCTTAATTCTTCTTTTGTTCCTCTACGATACATTGCTTTTAGTATTTTATTAGATGCATGTTGAATAGGTATATCAAAGTAAGGTGTAATATTTTCATATTTGCTTACCACATCGATTAATTCATCTGTTACATCTGATGGATATAAGTACAAAAAGCGTAAAAATTCAATTCCTTCAATTTGTGCTAAGTTTTCTATTAATATATGTAAATTCGTATTTTTTAAATCTCTACCATATCTTGTTGTATCTTGTGATATTAAAACAATTTCCTTTACACCTTTAGAAACAAGAGCTTTTGTTTCTTTAATAATATCTTCCATACTTCTACTTTTAAAACGACCCCGTATTAACGGTATAGCGCAGTATGAGCAGTTATTATTACAACCTTCAGCAATTCTTACATAAGCTAAATGACTTGGTGTTGTTAACACACGATTAAAATGTTGTAGTGTTTCCCCGAATGTTAATTCACCTTCAGTTAACTCTTTTAATATACTACCTATGTTATCGTAATCTTTTATTGTGATAAAACGATCAACTTCTGGTATTTCGTCTTTCAACTCTTTAGCATAACGTTGTGCTAAACAACCCATTACGACTAATTTTTTATTGTCTTTTTTATATTCTACCATTTCTAAAATCGTATCAATAGCTTCTTTTTTGGCCGATTCAATAAAACCACATGTATTAACCATGATGATATCCGCATCTTTAGGATCATTAACAATTGTTGCTCCAGCTTCAACTGCTAATCCTAAAACCATTTCACTATCAACTAAATTTTTAGAACAGCCTAATGAAACCATTCCTATTTTCATTTAATTCATCCTTTTTTTATATATTAGTAAAAAAACTACAAACTTTATTATAACCTTTATATAGGAATTACGCAAATAAAATTTAATTTTATATTATCGTAAAAAAAACCTATTTAATACATACTATTTTATGGAAAAATATAGTATAATATTTATGGAAGCGTTTTCTAAGAAGGGAGGGATAATTTGAAAACACTAAATGAATTAATAAAGTATGCTCAAAATAAACCTAATAAAACCATTGCGGTAGCTTGTCCTGAAGATCATGAAGTTTTAGAAGCTGTTAAAGAAGCAACTCTATTAAATCTATGCGACTTTATTTTATTTGGTAATGAGGAAAAAATTAAATACTTATCCAAGACGATAGCTAATTTTGATTTAGGAAATTATAAGATTGTAAATACTAAAGATTCTGAAACTGCATGTATGGAAGCAGTAAAATGTGTTTCTAAAGGTGAAGCTAATGTCGTCATGAAAGGTTTAGTTGATACTGCAGTAATCTTAAAAAAGGTATTAGATAAGGATTATGGTCTAAGAACAGATAGTATCCTTAGCCATGTTATGTTAATCGAATTACCTAAATTTGAGAGAATCATTTTTTTAAGTGATGGAGCAATGAATATTGATCCCGATGTAAATCAACTTAAATTAATTACGATTAATGCGGTATCATTAGCAAGAGCATTATATATAAGTAGACCGAAGGTTGCACTATTAAGCGCTATTGAAAAAGTAAATCCGAAAATGCCTTCATCTGTAAAAGCCCATGAAGTTGAAATAATGGCTGAAAATGGGGAAATAGTCAATTGTGATGTTTGTGGGCCAATCGCAGTTGACGTAGCACTTGATAAAGAAGCAGCAAAAATTAAAAATATTAAAAATCCAGTAGCTGGAAACGCTGATATCTTAATTGCTCCATTCATCGAAGTAGCAAACGCATTATATAAAGGTTGGGTATTTGGCTGTGATAATGTGAAAAGTGCTGGTATAATTGTAGGAGCTAAAGCGCCAATTGTATTAACATCTCGTGCAGATAGTCATGAGTCAAAATTATACTCAATTGCTTTAAGTGTATTAATGAATTAAGGAGTGATTATTCTGGGTAAATACGTTCTTGTTATAAATCCTGGTTCAACGTCAACGAAGATAGCTGTCTTTTTAGAAGAAGAAATTGTGCATGAAATAAAAATCAGTCATAATACATTTGAAATTCAAAAATTTTCTACTATTGCTTCTCAATTTGATTTTAGGAAGCAATTAATCTTAAATTCTTTAACCGAATTAAATTTTGATATTAGAAAGTTAGCTGCAATTTGCGGTCGTGGCGGAATGCTAAAACCAATTAAAGGTGGTACATATTTAATAAATGATAATATGATTAAAGATATAAATGAAGCAAAAAGGGGAGAACATGCTTCTAATTTAGGAGCTTTAATCGCTAAAGATATCGCAAAAGAATTAAATATACCTGCTTTTATTGTCGATCCAGTCGCAGTTGATGAAATTGAAGATATCGCAAGAATTTCAGGAATGCCTGAAATCGAAAGAACAAGTATTTTTCACGCATTAAATCATAAAGCGATTGCTCGCGAAGTAGCGAAAGATTTAGACCTTAAATATGAAGATTTAAATTTAATTATTGCTCATTTGGGTGGAGGAATAAGTGTAGCTGCTCATCAAAAAGGCAGGGTCATTGATGTAAATAATGCATTAGATGGCGATGGACCAATGTCACCAGAACGTAGTGGTTCAGTACCTTTAGGACAACTTTATACCATGGCATTTTCGGGGAACTATACACTTAAGGAAATCAAAGCCAAGAACTATGGTAAAGGTGGCTTAGTTGCTTATTTAGGGACAAATCATGCTCCAGAAGTAGTAGAACGAATTAATCAGGGTGACAACTATGCAAAATTAATTTATGATGCGATGATTTATCAAATTGCAAAAGAAATAGGTGCTTGTTCAACTGTTTTAATGGGGAATATCGATTATATCGTATTAACTGGTGGACTTGCATATGAAAAGTATTTAGTCACTCATTTAATTGAACGTGTCAAATTTATATCTGAAGTGTTAGTTTATCCTGGGGAGAATGAACTATTAGCTTTAGCACAAGGTGCTTTAAGAGTTTTAAATAATGAAGAAGAGGCTAAAATTTATTAAGCCGTAAATTAGGAGGGATCATTTTGGGCGTTTTTGATTATATGGAAAAATATGGTCATGAACAAATCGTTTACTTTTATGATAAGACGACAGGATTAAAAGGGATTACCGCAATTCACGATACTACTCTTGGCCCAGCTTTGGGTGGTACTAGATTATTTAACTATAACTGTGAAGAAGATGCTTTATTTGACGTTGTAAGATTATCAAGGGGGATGACTTACAAATGTTCAGCTGCAGGATGTAATTGCGGTGGAGGAAAGACTGTTTTATTAGGTGATCCTATTAAAGTTAAAACGGAAGCTTATTTAAGGGCTTATGGTCGGTACGTACAATCTTTAAATGGACGATTCTATACTGGTGAAGATATGAATATTAATGAAAACGACATAGACTTTATGTTAATGGAGTCTGATTATATCAACGGTCGAGCAAATATGTCAGGAAATCCATCACCAGTTACCGCATATGGTGTTTATTGGGGAGTAAAAGCTTGTGCGAAAGAAAAATGGGGTACTGACAGTTTACAAGGTAAAACAATAGCTGTTCAAGGTGTGGGAGCTGTTGGCGGCGCACTATGTGAATACCTTTATAACGAAGGAGCAAACCTTATAGTTACTGATACAAAAGAAGAAAGAGTTCAAGAAATTGTGCAAAAATTGAATGCAAAAGCAGTACCTTTAAAAGATATTTATTCTGTAGAATGTGATATCTTCTCACCTAATTCAGTAGGAGCAGTTTTAAATTCTGAAACAATTCCACAATTAAAATGTGAAATTGTCGCAGGTGCAGCTAACAACGTATTACTTGATGAAACAGTTCATGGTGATATGCTAGTAGAAAGAAACATTCTTTACGCACCTGACTTTGTTATTAATGGTGCTGGTGTATTTAATGTATATCAAGAATTCTTCCCACCTTATAATAGAGAGGAAACTTTGAAAAAAGTAGAAAAAATCTATGATCGATTACTAAATATCTTTAAATACGCAAAAGAACATAATATAAACACGCAAGTTGCTGCTACTAGAATAGCTGAAGAACGTATTGAATTAATAAGACAGATTCACGGTAACTTAATTAAAAGATAAAGGCTATGTTGAAGAAAATTGTTGATAAAGTATATATTTTTATCACTCTTAATAGTTATTTACAAAAATTCCAGTAAATGGTAATATTATTTTGTAAATATATATTAGAAAGGGTGATGTATATGAAAAATCTAAATACAGTATGTCTAATAATTTCTATCATATTCTTAACACTAGGTTTATGGAACTTAGGAATCGGAGAAATATTAGGTTTTAGCCGGTTTCCTGATTCATTAGAAAAATTGGGTTCTATTATTGCGGGTGGGTTTCTATCATTAATCGGTTCATTAGGTTTGTTGTTTCAGTTATATTTCCATAATGAAAAAAAATAAATTTCTAAAAGGGCTTAATTGATTGATTGAGTCCTTTCTTCTTAAATATACTTTGGTAATCTTTTACTTATATTTTCAATTTTAGTATCCGTATAGAACAAATTAAAGTGAAGTAATAAATTCTTCATTTTATTTTGTTCTTTTTCATTTTTAAAAATTTCTACCCATTTAAACCATCCTAAATAATTAGATAAATGTTTTGTAGAAACTCCATTAAATTTTCTTACCCATCTCTTTAATTGAGAATGAAACGAATTAATATTTTGTAAATGAAATATGCCTTCTTTTGCTTTACCCCCTTTGAGTTTTATGTGGGTTAAATGAGATTGATTTGCGAACTTTGGATAACTTCTATGACTATCAGTGCATATGGTAGATCCTTGCTCAATATGATTGTTATATAATCGTTTCAAGTCTTTTATACTTATTCTACCTTTGTTAGTCATTTCTAAAATAATGTTCTTATTTCTATCAATTGCTGAAGCCACACACACATATTCATCACTAATACCACTAGTTTTGGCTTCCCCACCACGTTTATGTGGTTTTCATGGCATAACAAAATCACTCTTTTTATGATTGCCTTTAAAACTCTCTAAAAAGAACGTTTCATCAGCCTCAATAATCCCTTCAACATCACCACGACCAACAAACTTCTTAATAGCATCAAGAACCTTATGACGCCAATAAAACGCTGTAGGCAAACTTATACCACAAATAGTAGCAGTTTTGCGAAGTGAGAACTCATGAATCATACAATTTATAAATTTACCCCAAACGTTCAAATCTTTTTTAGAATCTGATAAAGGTGTTGATGTAAAATCGTTAAAAGTTTTGCGACAGTCCTTGCAAAGATAACGTTGTAAATTATATATTTATCAACATTATTCTTTAACATAGCCAAGATAAACTATATGAAAGGAACAATCATTTTAGATTGTTCCTTTTACAATTTTTTTCACTTTTAAACTAGTTGATTAATAAACTTAGAATTAACATATTTGATGTTATAATACTGATAAATAAGTTTTAATATCCCAGTCAGTTACATACATTCTGAAACTATCCCATTCTAATAATTTACCTTCAACAAATTTTTCATAAATGTGTTCCCCTAATGCTTCTTTAACTACTTCATCTTTTCCTAATTCAATAATCGCATCTTTTAAGCTTTCAGGTAAACTAACGATTCCTTGTGATTTTCTTTCTCCATTATTCATGATATATAAATTTAAATAAATTGGTGGAACAGCTTCAAGGTTTCTTTCAATTCCATCAAGACCAGAAGCAAGAATAACCGCCATTGCTAAATAAGGATTAGCTGATGGGTCAACACTTCTTATTTCTGTTCTTGTAGACAATCCACGACTCGCAGGAATTCGAATCATCGCTGAACGGTTAGCATCTGACCATGAAACGTAACTAGGAGCTTCATAGCCTGGAACTAAACGTTTATAAGAGTTAACTGTTGGATTAGTAACTGCGGTAAACCCAATAGCGTGAGCCATGATTCCAGCAATCCATTTACGACATGTATCAGATAATTTTAATGCTCCATTTGGATCAAAGAATGCATTATTACCATCAACATCAGTTAATGAACAATTTGTATGCATACCACTACCATTGATGCTAGCGATAGGTTTTGGCATGAATGTAGCATGTAGACCATGTCGTTTAGCAACATTTTTAACAACTAATTTGAATGTTTGAATATTGTCACAAGCTTCTAAAACATTCGCATATTGGAAATTAATTTCATGTTGACCAGTAGCCACTTCATGATGGGATACTTCCATTTTAAATCCTAGTTTTTCAAGTTCTAATACGATATCTCTACGACAGTCTTCAGCACCATCAATAGGTGATAAATCGAAATAACCACCTAAATCATTGAACTCTAATGTTGGTTTCCCTTTTTCATCTAATTTAAATAAGAAAAATTCTGGTTCAACCCCAATATTAAATCCTGAAAAACCTAGATTTTCCATTCTTTTCGTGATTCTCTTTAAGTTTCCACGTGGATCTCCAGGGAATGGTGTTCCATCTGTTTTATAAACATCACAGATAAATCTTGCAACTTTACCATAAGTTGTTTCTTCCCAATGATGAATTAAGAATGTATCTAAATCTGGTTTTAAGAACATATCTGCTTCTTGGATACGTACAAACCCTTCAATCGATGAACCATCAAACATGATTTCACCATTTAGTGCCTTCACTAATTGACGTTCTGGTAGTTCAACGTTTTTAATAACACCGTTGATATCTGTAAAACACATTCTTATGTATTTTACATTTTCTTCCTTAACAATTCTTATGATGTCTTCTCTTGAATATTTACTCATTTCTTTTTTTCCTCCTTAAAAATAAAAAAAGGTGCCAAATAGTATACATATCTGTACACTTGACACCTTTGTTCACGATTATATTATATAAGACTTCTTTGTCTATACACACATTATATGGATTCTACATTCATTTGTCAATGACAAATATTAATTTTTTAAAATTTCTTTTGCGATTGATACTTTACTTACACGTTGATCCATTGACTGCTTTAAGATAAACATATACGCTTCTTCTTCAGACATATTTTTATCTTTCATTAATTTAAACTTAGCATTTAACACATATTTTTCTTCCTCAAGTTTATGTTCAAGCTGCTCGACTTTTTTATTTAAAAACGAATATTGAACACCTAATTTGATAAAAAAGTCAATTCCAAATTCTAATAATGAACTTATTTTCATTTCATCCATATTCATGAAATAAATATCATTCATTACATTATAAATATTACCAAAGTTAGATACATTGTTTATATAAATCACTGGTATAACTTTATTTGTTACTAAATAATCTAATAATATACTAATATTACTACATTTTAAAGTATGGTGAATAATTAATACATTGGGATTATACAGTTTTAGCGTTTTATTTATAATATTTACATTTACTTCAGCAGTAGTTACTTCAACTAAATAACTTTTTACTAATCTTTTAATATTCATATTAAAAATATTATCATTACTTAAAACAAGTACTTTCTCCATTTCTTCACCTCTATATTATAAAAAAATGGTGCTCAAAACACATGAACACCATTGTTACTACTTTTATTAATATTTATCTACACAAAACATTATATGTTAAAATAAATAAAATTGTCAATAAGTTTAGTAAAAAACTTAAAGAAGTTAGTAAATACTAGAAAAATGAATTCCTTTATTTTACAACTACTTGTTACCTAATTTTGATAAGTTTCGGTATTCAATACTTCACCTATTTCATAAAACGTTTCTAGAGGTGTACCACTTTTTGGCTTAAATGTATCAAAATAATTTGCGGGTGAAAAAGTTTCAGCAAATATTTTATTAAATAAGTTATTTACAAATACCGAAAGTAAATACATAACTCCAATTACAATTTACATATGTTTTACCTTTTCAGATTTATTTTTAAAAATAAGTAAAAGTAATAACGCTAAGACTATGGAAAAACAATCATAAATAATTATATAATACTTTTATAATAATAAATATAGGCATAAACTATTTACAAAAATAATATAATTTAATGATAATATCTATATAAACAAAAATCCTATCATTTTTTAGGGTTCTTTCTCTACTTAGGGTAGAGAAAATTATAAAGTATGGCTATTCATTCGAATTACGAATAGCTCTTAAATTAAATCATTTAGATTAAAATCA
>JARDZP010000013.1 GCA_029240795.1 Haloplasmataceae bacterium
TTATTATTTACAGTATATGAACTAATATAAATATTTTTATACTCATTTGTATAATTGATCGCATTAGTGACAAGATTTAAAAATACTTGTTTTAATCTTTCATAATCCCCTTCAATATACAAATCATCATTAATGTCTTCAACTAAAGTTTGATTTTTTTCATCAAGTTTTAGTCTCATTATTTCTGTAGATTCTCTTAATAAATCTTTTAAATTGATTTTCCGAGTGTTAATAATTAAATTATCACTTTCAATTTTAGAAATAAGTAATATATCACTGACTATTCTAGACATACGGTTATTTTCACTTCTAATAATATTTAAAAACTCATTTACAATCTCACTTGAATGAGTCCCACCATTTAATAGAATTTCTGCAGCACCTTTAATTGCCGAAATCGGTGTCTTTAATTCATGAGATGTATCAGCTAAAAATTCTCTCTGTAATTTTTCGTATTTTTTAATATCAGTAATATCATGAAATATAAATAATATTCCCATAAATTTAATTTGATTGTTATTGATTGGTATCGCATTTGCTTGATAATAATGTTCATTCATTTGTAATGATATAATCTGATTATTTTCCCAAATAAACGAATCATCAATGAATTTATATAACTGTTTATTTCTAATTGTCTCATATATTTCATTTATTTCTACACTTACTTGAAATTGGTTAATAAATTGATTATTTACATATCTAATTCTACCATCTATATCAACATATATGATAGGACTTGTAATATTATTCGTTAGTATTTTGATTGTCTGCTCATCTTCTTCTTTTTTAAATGTCATTTTTTCCATTCTCTTTGCTAATCGATTTATATTAGCACGTAGTTCACGATTTTTTTCATAATGAACAGGTATCATTCTTGCATCTAATTGGCCATTTAAAATGGATTCGACGGTATCATTTAAATGATTAAACTCAAGATACAAATTATGGTAATGTTGATAAATTATAAAATGGATTAAAAAGTTGATAATTGTAATAACTAACACAATTGAAAAATTAATTGTGTTATCAAAATAAAGTACTAAAGATAAAAGTAAAACAGCTAAAAAAGAGGCTATTAAATATTTAATTACTTTCATTATTAACTTCCTCTAGCATATAACCTAATCCTCGTTTGGTGATGATATTAATATTACTTTCTGTTAACTTTTCTCTTAATTTAAAGATATGAACATCAACGATTCTCGTATCCCCGTCATATTCAAATCCCCATAATGTCTCTAACAATACATCACGAGATAAAGCTATCCCTTTATTTTTAATTAAAAATAATAATAGTTCGAATTCTTTAAATGTTAAAGGAACTAAATTTCCTTTTATATATATTTCATGCCGATCTAAATCGACAGTTAGGTCTTTTAATATTATATTATTACTTGTGTCTCCTTGATTAAATTTTTGACGACGTAAACCAGCCTTAATTCTTGCTACAACTTCACGAGGAGAAAATGGTTTCGTCATATAGTCATCAGCGCCTGCTTCTAAGCCCATGATCTTATCCAATTCATCTTCCCTAGCAGTTAACATGATAATATAGGTATTATTGTTTTCAATTCGAAGTTTTTGACATATTTCTATACCATCCATACCTGGTAGCATTAAATCTAATAATATCAAGTCAAAATCACCATCAATAGCTTTTTTATATCCTTCAGTTCCTGTAGAAGCTACATAAACATCATAGCCAGCTTGTTTTAAATCATATGATAATAATTTTTGAATTGACAGTTCATCTTCAATAATAAGTATTTTCGACATAATCGTACTCCATTTCAAAAAATATCTAATACATCTATTTTACACTAAAATATATTTTATGTAAATTTATTAACAATTATTTAACATAAAATAAAAAAACTCTCCTTAGGGCCCCTCACCCACATGAATAAAGACGTTTAAGGCTGCTTCCGTTAAGACCTGACCTAGTTCACGCTCACCCATTGGATAAGGGTTCTTAAAGAGAGTTTAATTACATTACATATTATACACTAACATTAATTGATTATCAATCATTTTTTAAAACTCTTAACTTTTTAAAGAAATCTTTAAGAAGTGAAGAACATTCTTCTTCTAATATACCACCCTGATAAATTACGTTATGATTGTACTTTTTATTATCTAAAACATTGGCGACACTAACAATTGATCCCGATTTAGGGTCAAATGCACCAAAATATACCTTTTCAATTCGAGATAAAATCAAAGATCCTGCACACATAATACATGGTTCTAAAGTTACATACATTTCACAACCTTCAAGTCTCCATGTTTTTAATATTTCGCACGCCTTATTAATCGCTATAATTTCAGCATGATTTGTCGATACTTGCGTGGTTTCACGTGTATTGTGAGAGCGAGCGATTATTTCTCCATCTTTTGCAATAATTGCACCTACAGGAACCTCATCATATTGTAATGCTTTTTTTGCTTCGATGATTGCTTCATTCATAAAAAATTCTACGTTCATAATATCACCTTCTAAAATATATCACAATTTTCAACAATAAGTAATGGTAAGACTAGCTAAAAATCAATTTCCTCTTAAATTTATTGTTACTATGTATAATGAATTCCACAGAGTATTCAATTTATCATTTACCCTAATCTCAAAATCTACTCTATTTCCACAATACTTATACACATTGGTTTCTATTTGATATATAATATTTGCCTTCTATAAATCTCTTTAGAAGAATTTTATTTCTCGTTTGACAAAACTCACTGATTTGTTCTAATTCATTTTTTCATTTTTTCCTTGGTAATACGGAATTTATATAAATATTCCTGTATACCGATATTATATCATTGTTATTATTTTGTCAAAGTAAAAGTCGGTAATGCGGGATTTATTACAAACTTCCGCATTACCGACAAATATTCAAACTTATTTATAACTAACTTTACTTTTTATTACTTTCATTTAAAAAAACTATGGCGGAGGAAAAGGGATTCGAACCCTTGCGGCGTTTTCACGCCCTGTCGGTTTTCAAGACCGATCCCTTCAGCCGGGCTTGGGTATTCCTCCGTGGTTGACAAATATATTATAAAATTATTTAATTGAATTGTCAACATTTTTTTAGATAGTTGGTTTATTTGGTACCACATGACAATGGCGACATCGTGGCTCATAAGATTCTGCCGCACCAACCATAACAACCGGATCAGAATATGATGCTGGCTTATTATTAACAAATCTTTGTGTTCTAGTTGCAGGAGCACCACAAACACTACAAATTGCGGTTAATTTTGTTACAAACTCTGCTTTAGTTAATAATTGAGGCATACAGCCAAAAGGTTCTCCTCTAAAATCACGATCTAATCCAGCTACCATGACGCGAATACCTTTATCAGCTAAATAATCACATAAAGCAACAATGTCATCTTCAAAAAACTGAACTTCATCTATCGCAACTACGTCTACTTTTTCATCAATATATTTTAAAATTTCTTTTGCATTTTTCACAACAATTGATTTTATACTAACTCCACTATGTGATACTACTTCATCTAAACTATAACGATCATCTATAACAGGTTTAAATACTAAAATATTCTTTTTAGCATATTGTAATCTTTTAATACGTCTAATAAGTTCTTCTGTTTTTCCTGCAAACATACTACCGCTAATAACTTCTATCCAACCATCTCTGCCAGTATAATACATACATAATCCTCCAATTCTATCTCTTAAATATTCTACTATTTTAATTTAGATGATTCAACAATTTTTGAAAAAAAATAAAATAAAAAAGACTGTATGATACAGTCTTTTAAAAATTTATTCTTTTTCTTGTGAATTGAGACCATATTTTCTTTTGAAACTTTCAATACGTCCAGCAGCTGCAGCATGTTTTTGACGTCCAGTGTAAAATGGATGACAATTATAACATGTATCTACACGCAATTCCTTTTTTGTTGAACCAGTTTCAAATTCATTCCCACATGTAATACAAACTGCTTTAATTACATTATATTTTGGATGAATTCCTGCTTTCATTTGTTTCACTCCTTCCGCCCTAAATATCTTATATTCAGAGTAAGTACGTAGATATTATATCATAAAAATAATTTATTTCAAGGTTTATTTCTAGTATTCTTCAAGTTTTATATCCACATTCAAATTTTTTAAATTTTCTACAATATTTCCATATCCTCTAAATATATGTTCAACATTATCAATTACTGTTTTATTTTCAGCTACTAAACCGGCAAGGATGAGTGATGCTCCACCACGTAAATCACTAGCAGTAACTTCAGTACCTTTTAATTTTGATGAACCAAAAATAATCGCAGATGAATTTTCAATTTGAATATTTGCACCTAGCTTAATTAAATCATCGCAGTTTTTAAATCGAGATGAATAAATAGTTTCATTTATTATACTGACACCATTAGCTTGTGTCATTAATGCGGTCATGATTTGTTGCAAATCTGTCGGAAAACCAGGGTAAACTGCTGTTCTAATATTCAAAGGTAGTAGTTTTTTAGATTTAGATACAATAATTTTATTATTATCTACAATCGTTTCCACATTACATTTATTTAATTTTGCGATTAAGGCATTTAGGTGAAGCGGTTCAACGTGGTTAACGATTAAATCTTTACCCGCTGCTGCTCCAAATAAAATGTATGTCCCAGCTTCTATTCGATCAGGAATTACTTCATGGTTCGTTCCATGAAGGCTCTTTACACCAGTTATTTTTATTATTCCAGTACCTGCACCTTCAATTGAAGCACCCATATTATTTAAGAAATTTGCTACATTAACAATTTCTGGTTCTTTAGCAGCATTTTCAATTATTGTTTGACCATTTATAAATACTGATGCAAGAATAATATTAATTGTTGCTCCAACACTTGCAATATCAAGGAAGATTTTATCGCCAATTAATTTATTCGAATGTAATTTTATCATTCCTTCATCCAGATCAATTTCACAGTTTAACTGTTTTATACCTTTAACATGTAAATCTATTGGTCTAGGTCCTAAATAACAACCTCCAGGTAAGTTAATTTCTGCGTGGTTAAATAAAGCTAACAACGCGCCCATAAAATAATATGATGCGCGTAATAGAGACATTTTCTCACTTACTAAGGAGGTGTTTATTATATTTGAACTGTCAATTTCAAGATAATCTTTCTCAACTATTGTGCTAACATTTAAATCTTTTAATATATCTATTAAAACTTCAACATCCGATATATTCGGATAATTGTAAATTCTAACTTTATCTTTACACAAAATGGCTGCAGGAATTAATGCTACTACACTGTTTTTAGATCCGCCTATCTTGACTTCTCCTTGTAAGCTAGCACCTCCGTTAATGATAATTTTACGCATATCATTAATCCTTTCTCAATTATATTGTACATAATCCTTAATTTATTAAATAATTCATTTATTACTTTTATTTTTTTGGTATTATACGATATAATAGTATGTAGAATAGTCATAGGAGGTGACTGTATGAATATTATCAATCGTCATATATTGATAGAAACAGTCGAAAGATTATGTATTGAAGCTAATTATCAAATTGAGCAAGATGTTTTAGATGCTTTAAATGAAAGTCAAAATAAGGAATTATCACCTATTGGTCAAGATGTATTATCACAAATTATTCAAAACGACATCATAGCGATTAATGATTCAAAACCTATGTGTCAGGATACTGGTATTGTTGTTGTATTTTTAGAAATTGGTAATCTAATAAGTTTAAATTTTGATATTTATGATGCGGTAAACGAGGGTGTTAGAAACGCTTATCAAAATGGATATTTAAGAAAATCGGTTGTAAAACATCCATTTAATAGAGAAAATACGAAGGATAATACACCTGCTATCATCCATATTAAATTAACAATGGGAGATAATTTAAAAATAACAGTTGCTCCTAAAGGTGCAGGAAGCGAAAATATGAGTTTAGTGAAAATGCTAACACCTGCGGAAGGCTATGAGGGAGTTAAAAAATTAGTTTTAAATACAATTTTTAATGCTAAAGGAAAGCCCTGTCCGCCAATTATATTAGGCTTAGGTATAGGTGGAAACCTCGAAAAAGCAGCATTATTAGCTAAAGAAGCTTTAATGAGACCTATTAAAGATAAAAGTGAGGATGAAATAGCAAGAAAACTAGAAGATGAATTACTTGATGAGATTAATAGACTTGGTATTGGTCCGATGGGCTATGGTGGTACTCAAACTGCATTAGCAGTTAAAGTAAATGTATTTCCATGTCATATTGCTTCATTACCAGTCGCAATCAACATTCAATGCCATGCTTCTAGACACAAAACTATTATTTTGTAATTTGGAGGGATAAAGTGAAAATTACAACTCCTTTAACAGAAGAGACTATTAATAAATTAAATTATGGAGAAAAGGTATTAATTACTGGAACAATTTATACAGCAAGAGATGCTGCTCACAAAAGATTAGTTAATTTAATTGTTAATAATGAATCTCTACCTTTTGACATTAAAAATCAAATTATTTATTATGTCGGACCTACCCCTGCAAAGCCAAATGAAGTAATAGGTTCTGCAGGACCAACTACAAGTTATCGGATGGATGTTTATACTCCTTTACTATTAGAAAATGGTTTAAAGGGTATGATCGGCAAAGGCGAACGAACTGATCAAGTCATTGAAGCCATAAAAAAATATAAAGCCGTATATTTTGGAGCAGTAGGTGGCGCAGCCGCATTAATCGCTAAATCAATAAAAAAGTGTGAGTTAATTGCTTATCCAGATTTAGGAGCTGAAGCTATTTACAAATTAGTAGTTGAAGATTTTCCTGTAGTTGTAATCAATGATTGTTACGGAAATGATTTAATCACAGAAAATATAAAAAAATATGCTAACGGAGGAAAAAATAATGAGTAATGTATATGAAGAATCTCTTTTGCTTCACGAAAAATATAAAGGAAAATTAGAAATCAAATCTAAGGTACCCTTAAATGATGCTAGAGATTTAAGCTTAGCATACTCACCTGGTGTAGCTGAGCCTTGTAGAAAGATTCAACAAAATCAAGAAGATATTTATAAATACACATCTAGAGGTAATATGGTAGCAGTAATTACTGATGGATCTGCAGTCTTAGGACTAGGAAATATTGGTCCTTATGCAGCGTTACCTGTTATGGAAGGTAAATCGATTTTATTAAAACAATTTGCAAACGTTGACTCATTTCCTATATGTCTAAATACTCAAGATCCTGAAGAAATAATTAAGACGTGTAAATTGCTTGCACCATCTTTAGGAGGAATTAATCTAGAAGATATATCTGCTCCTAGATGTGTTGAAATTGAAAGACGTTTAGTCGAGGAACTAGATATTCCTGTTTTTCATGATGATCAACATGGAACAGCAATAATTACAACTGCTGCTTTAATCAACGCTTGTCGATTAACAAAAAAGAGAATTGAAGATTTAGTTGTGGTTATTTCTGGAACCGGAGCTGCAGGAAGTTCAATAATAAAAATGTTACATAAACTAGGTATAAAAGACATCATAGCTTATAATATTACAGGAATTGTTCATAAATCAAAAGAAAAGACATATGATCCATTATTAATAGAAATATTAGAAATAACTAATAAAAACAACAAACTTGGAAATGATACACTAGAATATGCTTTAGAAGGTGCAGATGTATTTATTGGTGTATCAGCAGGCGGAATTGTTAATAAAAATATGATTGCTAAAATGAACAAAGATCCGTTTGTATTTTCAATGGCTAATCCGACACCTGAAATAATGCCAGAAGAAGCTAAAGCTGGGGGAGCTTATATCATTGGTACAGGGCGTTCAGATTATCCTAATCAAATTAATAATGTATTAGCTTTTCCGGGTATTTTTAGAGGAGCTTTAGATTGTCGTGCAAGAAAAATTAATGAGGAAATGAAATTTGCGGCGTCTCTTGCTCTAGCGTATCTAATTGAGGAAGAAGATTTAAATAAGGATTATATTGTTCCATCACCTTTTGATAATCGCATTGTAACCGCTGTACGTAATGCAGTTATTGATGCAGCAATTAAAACTAACGTAGCAAGAATTAAATAACGGGGAGAGTAAAAATGGATATAAACAAATACCGTATAGAAGTCGATTCTTTGGGAGAAAAACTTGTTCCTATTGACGCATATTATGGTATCCAATCATTAAGGGCAAAAGAAAATTTTCAGATTACAAAAATTAAAGTACATAAGGAAATGATTAAATCAATCGCAATAACAAAAAAAGCAGCTACATTAGCTAATTTTGAAGCTGGAATGTTAAGAGATGATATGTGTAAAGCGATCATTAAAGCCTGTGATGAAATTATAGCCGGTAAATTTCAAGGTCAATTTATTACCGATATGATTCAAGGGGGAGCAGGCACATCAATGAATATGAATGCTAACGAAGTCATCGCTAATCGTGCACAAGAATTATTAGGTGGTAAAAAAGGCGTATATGATATTGTTCATCCTAACGATCATGTAAATTTTGGTCAATCTACGAATGACATTATTCCAACTAGTGGGAAGATTGCAGTAATCAATTTAACAGAAAAACTTTTACTAGAAATGCGTCGACTTCATCGTTCTTATTTAGATAAAGCCCTTGAATTTGGTGGAATAATAAAAATGGGAAGGACACACTTGCAAGATGCTGTTCCTATTCGTTTAGGTCAAGAATTTAATGCTTTTGCTAGTGCTTTAGAGCGAGATATTAATCGAACAGAAGGTGCTCTAAAAGACCTAAAAATTTTAAATATGGGAGCTACCGCTGTTGGAACTGGTTTAAATGCAAATTTAAAATATATAGATAAAGTAGTCAATATCTTATCTGAATTAACACATATTGATTTTGTACAGGCTGATGACCTAGTCGATGCTACTAGAAATTTGGATCCATTTGTTTGGTTATCATCTGCACTTAAAACTTGTGCTATTAGTTTATCCAAAACTGCAAATGATTTACGTTTAATGTCATCAGGACCTAAAACTGGTTTAAATGAAATTAATCTACCACAAATGCAACCTGGTTCATCAATTATGCCAGGTAAAGTAAATCCTGTTATACCTGAAGTAGTCAATCAAATCGCATTTCAAGTTATTGGTAATGATATAACTATTACAAAAGCCGCAGAAGCAGGACAATTGGAGCTAAATGTTTTTGAACCAGTACTCTTTGCTAACTTGTTTCAATCACTTGATATTTTACGACGTGGTATAAGAACATTTTATCAAAATGCTATTTCTGGAATTACAGTTAATAAAGAATTGTGTATTTTATATGTTGAACGATCAGCTGGTATAGTTACCGCATTAGCACCTCATATAGGATATAAACTTGCTGCTGATATCGCTAAAGAAGCGATAAAACTTAATAAATCAATTAGAGAATTAGTAATTGAAAAGGAAATTTTATCTAAAGAAGATTTAGATATTATCCTGAATATAAATACGATGACATCGCCAGGTATTTCTGGTGAGGAACTTCTTCTACGCAAAAAGAAACAGCTATTGTAAACAAAATTGGAGGTTCAAATGAATTATTACCTTATTCAAAAAAAGATACAAAGATTAACTCTTATAATAATTATTTCTATATTAGTTATGCTTTCGGGTATAACTAATATTAGTGTAAACGCACAAGAAACAACATCACAAACAAGTCAAGAAGAAATAAAATATAATAAATACCAAGAAGAATTCTATTACTTTGATACTTATATACTTCTATCACTATACAGCGATAAAGAGATTCCTCAAGAACATTGGGATATCTTGGATCAATTAATGCAAGAAATTGAATTCACATTTAGTCGAACAGATCCTGAAAGCGAACTATATAAGTTAAACCAAAAAGCTGGTACTGGTCCAGTTGTGGTATCAGATAATTTATTTTTTGTAATAAAAACAGCTATTGAATATGCTGCTTTTACTCAAGGCAAATTTGAACCCACTATTGGTCCATTAGTTGAAGCTTGGGGCATTAATACTGAATCACCTAAAGTTCCTAGTGATGAAGATATAGCTAATTTAAAACAATTAGTTGATTACAGATTAGTTACCCTTAATGAAGCGAATAAAACTGTTGAACTTGAAAAAACAGGAATGATTCTTGACTTAGGTGGTATAGCAAAAGGATATGCTGCAGACTATCTGGGTGAAAAAGTGAAGGACCTAGGTTATAAAAGTGCTATTTTAAATTTAGGTGGTAATATATTAACTATAGGGCAAAGACCTGAAAAGAATTATAAAGGAAATTATAATTGGGCTGTAGGAATTACCAATCCAAAAAAAATTGACTTAACTGATCCCTATAAAATTGATGATGACGAAACAGATGATGTACTAGCAAATGTATTTGTAATCGATAAAACTGTTGTTATCTCAGGTACGTACGAAAGATATTGGGTTAATGAAGGTAAGTTTTATCACCATATATTGGATCCGAATACAGGTTACCCCGCTGGTACAAGTAGAGAAGAATTTGATAAAGATGATTTATCATCAGTTGCTATTATAACAGATAGTTCAACAATAGCTGATGCATTATCAACATCTATCTTCACATTAGGTCTTGAAGGTGGTATGGAATTAATTAATAGTTTAGATAATGTTGAAGCACTATTTACAACATATGGTGGAGATATTTTTTATTCAAATCAATTTGAGGAGTTATATGATATAGAATTACTAATTGAAAATAATAATTCAATGACCAAATATATAGTTCCTATTGCAATAGGCGTTGGATTAATTTTATTAACGGGTGTTGGCTTTATAATTTATAAAAAATATAAAGCAAAAGTGAAAAAAGATGGCTTAGACAATGGAAGTTGCTAAAAATGTAGTTTTGATAATAAATTAGAGGAAGAGTTTAATCTCTTCCTTTTTCTTATATCGAAAAAGATTGAAAGATGGTATAATACAGGTCGTAAAATAAAGGGATTGGTGATATTATGCTACCTAAAAAAAAGAACTTGTGTTAAGTTAATATAATGGATATTCTAATTCCTAAGAACCCTATACTAAGTTTAGAATTTATATATAATGATATAAAAAGTGTAATTCACATAGTCTTTTAGGCATGCAAATTCAAACAGCTGCTACAATATTTGTGGTAAATTTAAAAAGAATTATCACACTTCTAGGTTTAGAAGCAGGATAATTCTTTTATTTATAAACAACTTTTGCTTTTTATATTTTAAAATAATAATTATTAGGAAGAGGCCACAATTTCAGTAGCCTCTAGACAAAGTCAACTTCTTTTACTATACATAAATATCTTTTAAATTATTAAACTAAAAAGAACATAAAAAAACTGTATTAAGATTTCTCTTAATACAGTTAATCATTAATTTATTGCTTCATCTGTTAAAGTAAGACTCAAGTTTTGTTTAGAAACAATATATGCTTCCATTCTTTGAGCTTGTTCAAACCATTCCATACCATCTGATCCTGCATGCATGTTATAGTTTTCTTTAGCAGCATCTTTTGTTTTATAAGTTTTGGTAGCATCAACTAAATCAACAATTGGTTGAACACCATTGATATCAGCTAATACAACTTTATTATTAACTACAACAAATGTTGCATATGAATAACGATTATCACCTTTTGAAGTATCAACTGGTCCTTTAACTGTATGATAACCATTAACATAATCAACAGTGCCAGATTGGCTTACTGTTCCATTAGCTAATGCTTTTTCAACTAAATCAAAGAATTCAACAACATGGATTGAAACGCTAGCAACATCATCTGAATGTCCTGCAGCATCTTTATAAGTTAGTGTGATATTTTCTTTGTTTAAAACGAATTGTTCAGCAACTTCTGCTTGTTTATTCCAATATTTATCTGGGTTACCAGGATTCATGCCATATGTACCTTCAGCAGCACACGTAACTTTATCTTTACCTACACATTTTGATTCATAACCATCTACATGGTATCCATTCCATTCAGCACTAATGATTTTTTCATCGCTTACTTCTAATACTACATAATATCTGTATCCACTTGAGCCAAATCCTTCTTCAGCAGCAAAATAGAATCCATCAGCTCTTCCTTCTACAGCTATACTAACTGGATCTGGAATAGGTTCAGCTGTTGTTTGTAGAACTGTTGTTGTTTTTTTACATGCAGCTAAACTAGCTACTGATAAAACAACTAATAACATAGCAAATAACTTTTTCATTACTTTTCCTCCCGTTAATTATTATTTTTTTAACAAACTCATTATACTATTTTTAACCATTTTTTACAAGCCATTTTACGAAATTTTTCACATTGTGAGAGTTTCACAAACATTGGTGGATTTACTTTATTGACTTTTTTAATTTTTTATGTAAAAATTACGATATAACGACAATAGGAGATGCATTATGCCTAATTATGAAAATCCATATATTTTAAGTGTAAAACAGTATATTGAGCAAAACACTCCATTAAATTTTATGCTAAATAAAATCAGTTATGATGAAATATATGAAGTATTATATGAATTTAACCTAAAGGATCACGAAAAACAGGTTGTTATAGCTTGTTATACACTACTTTATGCAGCGATTAACTACCATTTAATGATCAGAGAAAACCCACAACACAAATCATACTGTATATTGGTTGGTGATTTTATAAGTAGTTATGTTTTAGAAATTCTTTATGCAAATAAATTATTTAAATTAAAACATGTATTTATCACAAATTCTAAAAAAATATTTATGAACATAATCAATAATAGATATGAAGATACATTATTAGCCGATATTAATAATTATTATAAAGGAAGTTAAGATATGGATTTATTTAATTTATGTAATGTAAATAAAGAATTACTTGATGAAGAATTAAAAAATATAATTGTTTCCGATGATTTGCTAGAAGGTTATCAAAAGGATTTATTATTGAAATTAATTTTATCAAGTGGTAAAAGAATTAGACCAATTTTTACTGTAGTAGGTTCAAAGCTAGGTCCAGCTAAAGTTGATAATATTTACCGATTTGCTGCACTATTCGAATTAGTTCATACAGTTTCACTCATACATGACGATGTTATAGATAATGCGGACACAAGAAGAAATATACCTACATTACACAAACTAACTGACGAAATAACAGCTATTATGCTAGGTAATTATCTTTTATCTCGATGTGCTGAATTAGTTACAGAAAATAACCTAGAACAATATTACTATGAGAATTTACACTTAACTGATTTATGCAAATCGGAAATAATGCAACAAGATTTACTTTTTAATTTTGATATAACGATCGATGAGTATATAGAGAAAACCAAAAACAAAACTGCACTATTAATAGCTGCCTCTTTCATTGCTGGTGCCAAATTAGCTAATGCAGATCAAAAAACCTTAAAACATCTTTACACATATAGTTTAAATTTAGGTATTTCTTTTCAAATTATTGATGATATCTTAGATTTTACTCAAAGTAGTAGTAAATTAGGTAAGCCTGCTGGACAAGATTTGATGAATGGAAATATCACCATTCCTGTTATTTATGCTTTAAGAGATAAGAAATTAAAAGAGCACATAAGAGCTTTGACAATACATTCATCAGTTGATGACTTTACTAAATGTATCAACGATATATTAAATTCTAAAGTAATAGAAAAAAGTAAGTTATTTAGTCAGAGATATTTAAAGAAGGCAAGACTTGCTCTAGAAAAAATAAACTATTCAGATAAGTATGTTCTTAAAAAGATTATAAATGAATTAGAGTCAAGAACATATTAAAAAAGGTGACTATGAGTCACCTTTTTCATTTATATAAATAAAATTATTATTCTACTTTTGTTGGTCTAGTAAAATCGATTCTATCCCCATATAAGTACATTTTTTTGAATAATGGGATCCTTTGTAAGAATGCATGAACTTTTGGCATTACATAATAATCTAATGCTAAGACTTGACGATTTCCGCCAATATTAATTAATGCAATACTTGCAACTAAATACCATACTAAATCACTTAAGAATATTCCATCATATGAGATTAAGCTACCTACAATAACCATTAAAGTTAATGCTAATGAACCAAATGCAGCAATTGTTGTAAATAATCCTAAAATCAATAGAACCCCTATACCTGTTTCACCTAAAGCTAAGATGAATTCAAATAATGGTGCTATGTAAGAAATTACATATGTCATAAAGAATTCAGAGACTGTCATGAATAAATTGTAAATCCATTCAATTACATAGAATAGAATATTGATTACTGCATAATCTTGGAAATGATCAAATAAAGTATCCACATTATAAGCACTACCAAAACCAGGTATGCTTTCAGTTGGTTTAAATCCACTGAAGAAATTAACAATCCCTTGAATAAATCCTTCAAAACCTGTTAAATCACCAGTTTCAGTTTTTGGATTTTCTGTAACTGGTGTAGCAGCTGCTGTAGTGTCAGCAGTAGTTGTTAATGGGTCAGCTGTAGTAGTAGTTCCATCCCATTCTACACTAGGTGATGCTGAATCATCTGGTTCTTTTTTGACTAAATATCCTGTCCAATCACATAGTAACCCATTGTTTGTTGGCATTTCTGAAGTGACACAATATTCAGACCAACCACCAGTTAATTTATGAGCTAATTTTGGTAAACCTTGCATAAACCATGCAAAACCTAACCACAAACGTAATGGTAAAGTCCAAATTAGAGGTGTTTGATGAGAGAAAGTTCCTCCTACAAAAGAACGTTGATTTGGAACATGAAAAAATTCATGTTTTACATAAGACCAAATTTTAGTCCATCCTAAAATTTGTAAGAAATAAATAACATTTATAAAATGTTTAGCAAATAGAGCTATAAAACTATTTTTAATATTGATTGAACCAAATTGTGCAAGACCTTTACGTCCACCAATACTTACCATAGCACCATGGAATTTAGGTCTATATACTTCTTTCTTAATTCCTTTTATTTCGGCAACGATATTATTAGTTACTAATTCTGAAGAATGTTCAGCATTTTCAACCATTTGTGGAACTGGCTTATCTTCACCTTCTGGAATATAGAAAATGTTATCTCCAACTACATAAACATTACTATGTCCTTCAGCTTGTAAGTATTTATTACATACAATACGTCCGCGGCCTTTTTTCTCTACTCCACTGATTTTATCCATTACTTCTGAGCCTTCTACACCAGTAACCCAGATAATTGATTGTGATTTAATGACTTGATCACCGAATACTATTGAATTTTCAGTAATTTCGCCACATGGTTTTCCAGTTAAGCATTCAACACCTAATTTATTTAATTTTTTAACAGCATTTGCTGATAATACTTCAGGGAATACTGGCAACACACGTGGAGCCATATCTAATAATTTAATAGATACATCAGCACGGTCAACATGATATAAACGGCATAATTCAGGAACATATTCACCTAATTCTCCAGCCAATTCAACACCAGTGAATCCTGCACCTACTACAACAAATGATAAGATTTCTTTTCTTAAATCTGCATCATCTGTTTTTGCAGCTACTCTGAATTGATCAATAATATGTTCATGTAGAATAACTGAATCATCTAATGACCATAAAGTATACACTTTTTCTTTATTTTCATTTTTACCAAAAAATGTAGGTTTACATCCTGTACCAATTACTAAGTAATCATAAAGATATTCGCCTTTACTAGATTTTAATACTTGACCATCAAAATCAATATTTTTAATTTCATCTAATACAAATTCTACTTTGCGTCCTGCAAATACTTGATCAAAATAAATTTTTATTGAATCTTCATGAACTCTACCAGCAACAACTTCATGTAATTCAGTTAGCATTGTATGGTATGGATTTTTATCAATAAGTGTAATTTTTACATTATCTTTATGTAATTTTTTAGCCAGATTTTTTGCTGTAAGAATTCCACCGTACCCACCACCAAGAACGATAATACGTTTCATAAATACTTTCCTCCTTGTATTTTTTATACTCAATCTATTTTAACATATAAAGATAAATAATTAAAGATAAAAATTTTCACAATCTCAAAATTGTTATATAGATAAAAAATGACATTAACTATTAGTTAATGTCCCCCAATAAAGAAATATTATTATAATTCTTCTCTTTAACAATTACCTGTCTTACTAAATTATTACTTGTATCATATACAACTTTTTTATCAGTTAAATTATGTTGAATAATAGAAATATCACATTTCATATAGTTGACTTTTATGTACTATATATAAAAATTAGTTTCACCAATTTTATATAGTCCTCATCAATAAACTGATATACTTTTATATTCAAAATAAATTGACTTATTATATTTTAATATATAAAATTAAAATGAATAAGTTGAGAGAGGGTTAAATATGTTAAATAGTTTCACAAATTTTCTACGTAATTTCTTTGGACCAGGAATAGAAGGATATTCATTTCCATATTTTACTTTACCACATTTCCTACCTATTATAATAATGATCCTATTAATTTTTATCTTATACAAATTCCGAGACTATATTCGTAATAATGAAGAACTGGATATGAAATTGAGAGCTTGGTTAGGTTTTATTGTCGCACTTGCGAATATAAGTTGGTATTGGCACGCAATTCATGTTGGTACAGATATTAGTGTATCATTACCATTAACTATTTGTGAAACAGTAATGTTCATGTCTGTAATTTTATTGTTTACAAAAAATCAACATATGTTTGATGTCTTTTATTTTTGGACTATTTGTGGTTCATTACAAGCGTTAATAACACCCGCTGTATTAGATCAATATGGTCCTTCAAAATTCAAATACTATCAATTTTGGACCGGACATTGTGGTATCTTTATTGTAATATTTTATTGTTTATTCATACTTCAAATGAAGGTTAATTTAAAATCAATGTTTAGAGCAATTATTTGGTTATTAATCATGGGTGTAGTTGCAATTTACGCTAATAGTAATATTCCTGATGCTAATTATTTATATTTATCTGGTAGTGAAAAAGGTGGATCTATCTTAGATATATTACCTACTTATTTACCAGTTAGATTTTCAATATTATTCACTTTAGTTTTATTATTATTTACATTGGCTTATATACCTTGGTTCTTTATTAATAAAAAAGAAAGATTAAATCAAAATAAATTAGTAATAAATTTAGAAACTATCTAGACAAAAGTTAATTATAATCTAACTATTATTATAAGATAGTAGAAGAGACCTGAACAAACAGGTCTCTTTTTCTTAAAGAAGTAGTGCAAGACTTAATGATGCCAATAGTAGTGTAAATACACGGAACATCCATAACTTGATCAACTGATTTGTATTTTTATCCTTTTTTGCAGTTATTTGACCTTTAGTAAGAAAAAATACAAGTAAAAGAGGTAGAATAATAATTAACATCATTAATAAAATTTTAACTATCGTGTTAAAACACCACCTATATCTATAAATAATTTTTAAATCTATCAATATAATTATTTTACTAAAAAGTAGTTAATATAATTGTCGATGAATTCCTTAACTTTATTATACTCCATTTTCATTACTTTTAAATATTAATAAGGTATTAATTTAAAGAAGAAATTAAAAATCGTATGTAAAATTGAACTGCTCCTTGTCAAGTGGACTTGTAAAAAATTAAATTATTTTATTAATTAAGGCTTGATTTCGATATTCATTCGGACTCAAGCCATTTAACTTTTCTTGAAATCTTTCATTGTTGTAGTAATTGATAGTTTCATTAACTGCTTTTACTCATTCTTCCATACTATGAAAGCTATTGAGATAAACCATTTCAGTCTTTAAGATACCCCACTAACCTTTCATTTGTCCATTATCAATACATCTTCCAACTCTAGACATGCTTTGGGTTGCTCCAATCGCATCTAGTTTGCTTTTAACTTTACATCCTTACTTAATTTAGCTTTTCTTCCCATAAGAAAAGATCCCCTTTCTGTATTAAGTACATTTTATTTTTTTGTACTGTCTACTTTAAGGGGATCCTAACAATCAATTTACATACGTTTATATTTTTTCTATTAAACTAATATTATATTACCAAATACTAATTACTACGAAATATAATAAGAAAACTGCAGATAAAATATACATGATCTTATCTACTTCTTTATGACGTTTAGAAGCAATCATAGTGATAGGGTAGAATAAAAATCCTACTGCAATACCAGTTGCGATTGAATAAGTTAATGGCATTGATATTATAATAAAGAAAGCTGGAATTGCTACAGCTAGATTACCCCAATTAATTTTTCCTAATTGAGAGGCCATTAATACACCTACGAAAATTAAGGCTGGTGCTGTTACTGGCGCAGTTACAACTGATAATATAGGTGAAAAGAACATTGCGATAAAGAAGAATATCGCTGTAAATACTGCAGTTAATCCTGTACGGCCTCCAACTTCAACACCGGCTAATGATTCAATATAAGATGTTGTTGATGATGTACCGACTACTGCCCCAACTACTGTTGCTGTTGAATCCGCAATTAATGCACCTCCAGAGCCTTCAAGTTCTCCTTTTTCATTAATCATACCACAACGTGAACCAACTGTAACTAATGTACCAGCAGTATCAAAGAAATCGATAAACACTAACGAGAAAACAACTACAGCAAATGTAAATATAGAAGATAAATCTCCCCAATTGTAATCTCCAAAACCAGATAAAAATGCTCCAAATTTTGGCGCTTCAGGTAGTTGAGCGACAGAAGTTGGTAGCTTAGGTAATCCAAATGCTAATACATCAGTTAAAGCGCCATTTCCTTTAAGAATTGCTCTCCAAATAATTCCAATTACGGAAGTAGCAACAATTCCTAAAAATACAGCAGCTGGAACTTTTAGGACATATAAAATAACGGTAATAATTAAACCGATAACTGCTAATAAAATCAAAGGATTAGATAAATCACCCATCATTGGTACTACACTATCAGGAGTAGTTACACCTTGAGTGTTAGTAAGGAATGTTATAATTCCACTATTTTTTAAACCAACATATGCAATAAATAATCCTATACCTGCACCAACAGCATATTTTAAGTCTTGTGGAATAGCATTAATAATTTTTTCGCGTATTCCTGATAAAGCTATTAATACACAAACAACCCCAGAAATAAAAATACTTGCAAATCCAAGTTGCCATGAAAATGCATATGCAAATGGAGCTGTTATAGTGAAAGCAAAGAATGAATTCATACCCATACCAGGAGCTAAAGCAACTGGATAGTTAGCCATGAGGCCCATAATTAATGTACCTACAATCGCAGCGATTGCTGTAGCGGTAAATACTGATCCCCAACTTAAACCATTAGCAACATTCCATTCTGTTGCAAGTTGATTTGGGTTAACAAATAAGATGTACGCCATTGCTAGGAATGTTGTTAAACCAGCAATAAATTCTGTTTTAACATTAGTTTTTCTCTCTTGTAGCTTGAAGAAATTATTCATTGAGTGTTTCCTCCCTTATTTTTGAGAATAACTGTTAAAAAAATCAAAAAAGACTTTCATATACGAAAGTCCATAACTACAGTAAGTAAGCGCTAAAAAATCACTTAAAAAGTAATAAACTAGCACAAACCGTAGTCCACCAATTTACGGTTGGTGGGTAGAGACTTTAGGACCTTATTTCCTATGATATACGATTTTTTTCAATTATTCAGTTTTTACCTCTAGAGTATACCTTATATTAATATAAAAAGCAATATTTCGACAACGTTTTCATTTTTTTTATAACAAATGTTTATAACTAAATAAATTTTCTTCTTTATTTATCACATAATATCCATTAACATTTCTTACATCAGCTTTATTAAATAACATTTTATTATGATTTAGTTCATTAAATATTCCACCCGCTTCTTCTACGATAATTGCCATAGCCGCAACATCCCACTCTTTTGTGCCTAATCCAAATTTGTAAAATGCATCTAGTATGCCTGAAGCTAAGTAACAGCCCTTTAATGTTGAGCCAACTTCATAGACTTTTTCAATATTTGATACATTTTCCTCATAAAGTTTAGAAAGAGATTTAGTTTTGTGTGCTCTACTTTCAGCAACTCTTATTTTACCAGTCCGTTTAGATACATTTAATTTAGTATAAACTCGATCTTTAACTTTGTAAGCACCTTTACCCTTTTCTGCATAATAAAGTTCATCCAAAACTGGAACATATATTACTCCCATAACCATCTCATGTTTATATGCTAGACCGATATTAACAGTAAATTCACCCGATTTACTGATAAATTCCGTTGTACCATCAATTGGATCGATTATAAAACAATAATCATTATCAAGTCGCGATAAATCATCAGCACTTTCCTCAGATAAAAATGCATGATTAGGAAAAGCTTCTTTTAATTTTGTTAAAATAATATTATCCGCTAATAGATCTGCTTTAGTTACTGGTGAAAAATCATCTTTATAATCTACGGTAAAGTCATTATGATAAATCTCCATTATTGCCTTACCAGCCGTAATAGCTACCTTCTTAGCCTCATATAGTTCTTTTGAAAAATCCATTTATTAATTCCTCCTAACTTATTCCTCTTTAATTTAATCAGTTCATTATATATAAATAATAATCAACCTTACTGATTACTTTATATTATTTCCATTAATAAATACTTATATAAATTTTAAAAGCACCTTTCGGTGCTCTCAATTTTTTTATTCAAATTGACAAAATCGCCAAAATGAAAATGTTTGGTTTCAAACACTATTTATTCTACGCCTTTTTATAAAGAAGTCAAATTAAATTTACAAAAATTTCTAAATTTAAAGTCTAAATAATAAATCACCATAAGTTGGGAATGGCCAATACTCTTTGCCTACCAATAATTCTAATTCATCACACGGTTTTCTTAATATTCGCATAGACATCAATACCTCATCACGATAAAGTTTTGACCTTTCTAATAGATTATTGGTATTATTAGCATATTTCAAATAATTTTGTAACAAGATGAAAGCTTCTTCAGCATCGTTTAATAAACTTGAAATTTGTTCAAGTAATCTTTCTTGAGGTTTAACTACAACATTTAAATTTGTTTGTTTCATATTAATTATCGATAAAGATAACAAATTCACATATTCTACAACAGCTGGAAAGATATCCTTACGATACATATGAATCATTGTAGTAGCTTCAATGTTTGCTCTTTTTACGTAATCATCTAATTTAATCTCATATCTAGACATAATTTCTGATTCACTTAATACTTTATTTTTTATAAAGGCATTTTTGGCTTTTTCAGAAATAAAATGCGGAATTGCATCAACAGCTGTATGGAGGATTGGTAATCCTCTTCTTTCTGCTTCCTTCTTCCACTCTTCAGAATATCCATTTCCATTAAAGATAATACGACGATGTTCTTTTATAGTATTACGGATTAATAGTTGTAAATCTATAGGTAAATTTTTTGATTGTTCTAATTTATCAGCAAATTCATTTAATACATCGACAACTATCGTATTTAAAATAATATTGGGATCAGCAATAGTTTGCGAACTTCCTACCATTCTGAATTCGAATTTATTTCCAGTAAAAGCAAAAGGAGAAGTTCTATTTCTATCTGTTACATCTTTTTTTAGTATGGGTAATGTTAATACTCCACTTTCAAGTTTTTTAGCTAATTTATTTATCATTAATTCATCATTTTCAATATGTTGTAATACTTCTTCTAATTGTTCTCCAACAAACATGGATATAATTGCTGGTGGTGCTTCATGACCACCCAAACGATAATCATTAGTATAAGAAGAAGCTGATATTCTTAATAATTCAGAGTATTTATCAATAGCTTTAATAACTGCAGATAAAAACACTAAAAATTGTGTATTTTCACGTGGTGTTTCACCTGGTTCTAATAAGTTAATACCTTCACTTGTAGCGATTGACCAGTTATTATGTTTTCCTGAACCATTTATTCCAGCAAATGGTTTTTCATGAAGTAAACAGACTAAATTATGTCTATTTGCTATGGTTTCTAAGGCTTCCATGATCATTTGATTTTGATCACTAGCAATATTTACAGAAGTAAATATTGGCGCTAATTCATGTTGACCAGGTGCTACTTCGTTATGTTTCGTTTTTACAGGAATTCCTAATTTCCATAATTCTATATCTAAGTCACTCATAAATGATGAAATTGATTCCTTAATCGAACCATAATAATGATCACTTAGATCTTGTCCTTTTGGTGCTGGGGCACCAAATAAAGTTCGTCCAGTATAAATAATATCTTTTCTTTGTTGATATAATCTTTTATCAATTAAAAAGTATTCTTGTTCAGCTCCAAGTGTACAAAATACACGATTAGGCTCGCTTCCAAATAACTTTAATATTCTTTTGCTTGATTTTTCTAAAGCTTCTATAGATCGTAATAGAGGTGTTTTTTTATCTAGGGCTTCACCTGTATAAGAACAAAATGCTGTTGGTATACAAAGAGTTATAGCCCCATTTTTTTCTTTTAAGAATGCTGGTGATGTACAATCCCAAACTGTATAACCTCTCGCTTCAAATGTAGCTCTTAGTCCACCATTAGGAAATGATGAAGCATCTCCTTCACCCATGATTAAACTTTTCCCAGAAAAATGTTCTATCGCATTACCTTCATTAGATGTAATAAATAGTGCTTCATGTTTTTCAGCTGTTTTTCCTGTCATAGGTTGAAACCAATGTGTATAATGAGTCGCTCCTCTCTCCAAAGCCCAGTTTTTCATAGCATTCGCAATTTCATCTGCAGCATCAGCTTCAAGAGGTACACCTTCGTTAATTGTTCTTTGAAGTTTAATATATACTTCCTTTGTAAGTCTCACTCTCATTATCTTATCATTAAATAAACTACTTCCAAATAATTCCGATATTTTTTGCATAATAACCTCCGTTAATTTCTATATTTTTTTATTACAATTGAACAATAATTTGTTTTTTTACTTTACTTAAAATAAAACCAAAGATTAAAGATATTACGACTAATACTAACATGATTATAAAAAAGGTTGAATAAGAAAAAGTTTCAATTAAAAACCCACCAACTATTAAAGTTGTAAATCCAGTCAATCCAATAGATAAGGCCGAATATAAAGTTAATCCAGATGATATTTGTCTTGTTGGTAGTAATGATGAAATAAAATTTACTAAAACTGGAACGTACATTCCTTGAGATGCTCCCCTTAATAATAGAGCAAAGATTAGGACATTCAAATTATTACAAAAAATAAAGATTATAAGTACTGGTACTTGTAATATTATGGCTGTTATCAATAAGCTAAAATCACTAAACCGAGTATTAAATTTTAAAACTATCATCATAAATAATATTTCTAATCCTACTAATAATGAAGTGGATAATCCAATAACATCCTCAGTTCCGCCTTTTTCTTGAATATATAAAAATAAATAAGATCCAGTTGCACTTAATACTCCTAAACTAAGTGCCGAAAATATCAAAAAAACAACGAATGTTTTGTTTTTAAAAATTGATAAAAGATTACTTTCCTTATCTATATTTTTATTGATTTTAGGAGCACGTATTTGTTTCATTTTAATGAATGATATTATAGATATTAAATAAAAGATTGTACAAAAGATAATAATGATATTATAACCATAGACATCAACTAATTTACCTGTAATAAAGGCTGCAATTGCATAACCAATTGAACCCCAAATTCTAACATCACCATATTTAAAACCATACTTCTTAGTATATAACACTGTAAGACTATCATGTATTGGTCCGATTGAACAAACAAATATTCCGTAAATTGTATTTAACATTAATATTAAAGTATAGATTGACAAAAACACTATAATAACAGATATTTCATAGCTTAACAGAATTAATATTGTGACAATATTAACCATTAGAACACTAAAAATAACCACTTTTTTATCTAAGTTAAATTTTTCATTTATTAATGCCCAAATGGGTTGAAATAATATTGAAATCAAAGGGCTAATAGATAGTATAGTTCCTATTAAGCTTGGTGTTATTTTTGCTACATTCCTTAAATAGCTCGTATATAAAGACAAGTAAGCGCCCTGAGCAAAGAAAAATGAAAAATAATATATTTTATAAATTAGAAGATTCTTTTTAGATAAATCTCTAAGTAATTTGATTTTTTTATTCTTACTGTTCATGGCATTAACCCCTCCTAAACCATATTATAGCATTTATATTTATAAAATTATATATGTGAAATTAACAATAGCGTTTTCGTTTAAATGACTTTAATAAAACAAGTTTATATCAAAGACAACTATCTTGTCATATCTATTAATACTCTTAACTTCCTATATTACAATCAACCCCCCTCTTAATTCTTAAATCTTTTTAAAATGTTTATAAGTTAAAGTTAAATAACTACCATCATTATATGTATTAGGTAACTATGTGTTGTAATTTAAATATAGTGTTAACATTTGCTGAAAACCTCTTCTATCCTAAAAAATCAAAATCTTACTTTAAAAAAAGAACCTACTTAAATTAGTAGGTTCTAATTGTTCTAAGCTGATACATTTTATTATCTATTTTATCCAACCCATTTTTTTAGCCCATTTTTTTCTCTCTTTTTGTCTTTCCTTATATGGTCTAAAAAATTGTTGATCTCTATCCTTGACTTGTTTTTGCATAAACTGTATAGCATAAACAAGAGGGGGTAAACCAACTTGTTTTCTAAGTTGATCAACCTTTTCTACATCTTCAATTTTCCAAGGAACTAATTCATTATTCTCATTATAATCAAACTGAGTTCCATATTTTTGAGGTCGCATTTCAAAAAAACAAATTTTGTCATAAAGCATTGCAACATCTTTAGGGGATATTTTATTCTGCTTTACTTGTTCTTCTAAAAGTAGTAATGTTTTTTTTATTAATTTTGGTTTAGAAATAGCATGACCTAGAATCAACCAAGCTGCATACGCTGCTTCCTCACCTACCAATTCATTCGTTGGCCAGCCAATTTCATAGATAATTTTTTCTAAATATTCAGCATTTTGATTATGAACGGACTCCATTACTGGGTGATAACCTTGATAAAGTTCACCTTTATTAGCTAAATCATCTCTTACTTTAAAATCATATTCTAACATTTTAAGTAAACTAATAGCTATTTCCTGATTACGATTATTCATTATTATCACCTATCTTCCCAATCGTTAAATTATATTCAATATAACGATTAAAAATGATAATAATTATAATCCAAGTTGTTCAAAAACCTCATCAATTGATTTTAAGTGATATGTATAGTCAAAACAGTCTTCAATTTCATCGATGGTTAGTAAATCATTTATTTTAGGATCATCTTTTAACAATTGTTTAAATGATACTTCATTGTTAAATGCATACATTGCTTTAGACTGAACATAATCATATGCATCTTCACGTGATAAACCTTTATCAACTAGTTTAAGTAATACCCTTTGCGAAAAGATAACACCGTGAGTAATATCAATATTTTTTAGCATTTTATCCTCATAAACAATCATATTATCGATAATTTTTGTAAATCGATCTAGCATATAGTCTAACAATATAGTAGCATCCGGCATGATAATTCTTTCGACTGAAGAGTGAGATATGTCTCTTTCATGCCATAATGGGACATTTTCATAACTAGATAACATATAACCACGTAATACTCTAGCACAACCAGAAATATTCTCAGACCCAATTGGATTACGTTTATGAGGCATAGCTGAAGAGCCTTTCTGTTTCTTATCAAAGTATTCTTCAACTTCTCTTAGTTCTGTTCTTTGTAAGTGTCTTAATTCTACAGCCATTTTCTCTAAAGAAGTCCCTATTAAGGCTAAAACAGACATGTAATGTGCATGACGATCTCTTTGTAATGTTTGTGTAGATATTTTTGCTGCAGTTATACCTAAATTTTCACAGATATAATGTTCTACAAAAAGTGGGATATTAGCGTGTGTTCCAACGGCTCCTGATATTTTACCAGATTCAATTTCTTTTGATGCACTCATAAATCGATCAAAATTACGATTCATTTCTTCATACCATAGAGCTAACTTCATACCAAAAGTCGTAATTTCAGCATGAATTCCATGAGTTCTTCCCATTTGAACTGTATGTTTAAAAAGTTTCGCTTTGGTTGCTAATACATGTATGAGCTTTTCTATATCTTTTTTTAAAATTTCATTTACTTGTTTATATATATACCCATAAGCAGTATCAACAACATCTGTTGATGTTAATCCATAGTGAACCCATTTCTTTTCTTCACCTAAACTTTCGCTTACAGCTCTTGTAAATGCTATTACATCATGCTTTGTTTCTCTTTCAATTTCATATATTCTTTCAACATTAAAACGAGCGTTTTTATTGATTTTTTGTACGTCTTCCTCAGGTATATGCCCTAATTTTGACCATGCTTCACATGAAAGTATTTCAACTTTTAACCATGCATCGTATTTATTTTCTTCACTCCATATATTTTGCATTTCTTTTCTACTATATCTATTTAACACGTTGTCCTCCAAAATTAAAAAGTATTATAAATTATTTAGCTTTATTATATTGTGTCACACATGCTTTAAAAGTATTTTCTAATAAAATAGTAATTGTCATTGGACCTACTCCACCAGGAACGGGTGTTATGAAACCAGCGACATCAACAGCCTTTTCATAATCGACATCTCCATAAAATTTACCATTATCAAGTCTAGTTGTACCTACATCAATAACCACAGAACCTGGTTTTATCATATCGACAGTTACAAATTTTGGTTTCCCAATCGCAACAACCAATATATCTGCATTTCTAGAAAATGCTTTTATATCTTTCGTCTTAGAGTGACAGACAGTTACGGTTGCATTTTCTCTTAATAATAATTGTGATACAGGTTTTCCAACGATATTACTTCTTCCAATCACTACTGCATGACTACCACTAATATTTACTTTAGTTTCTTTTATTAATCTAATAATTCCTTCAGCAGTACATGGAAGTAGAGAATCTTCATTTAAACTAAGTTTTCCTACATTAATAGGACTAAAACCATCAACATCTTTATCTACATTAATTGTATTTATTATATCCAGTTCATTAATATGTTTAGGTAGTGGTAGTTGAACTAAGATTCCATGGACTGTTTTATCACTATTTAATTGTCTTACTAATAAAATTAATTCTTCTTGGGTTGTTTCCTCAGATAACTGTATAAGACTAGATTTAATATTTACTTGTTCACAGCCTTTTTGTTTACCTGAAACATAAGATAATGAAGAAGGATTATTACCAACTAATACAACAACCAAATGGGGTTGAATTTGGGTTTTAAGAATAAACTTATTTACTTTTTCTTTTAGCTCTAATCTTAATTTATTTGCTAATTCTTTCCCACTAATTATTTTTGCACTCATAGAGATCACTCCTATCCATTTATTTATTTATAGTTTAACATAAATGTATTTTATATACAATTTATAGTGAAAAAAGACATATCACTTTTTATATTATCTTGTTAGTGTTATGTCTTTGTTTTTTTATTTTTTATTCATATCTAGATATTCTTTGATTTTATTAATTAAATCATCAATATCGTCTTTATTAAAATCACTTATTATTCCAATTCTAAGCATAGTATTGTGATACTTTCCTTGTCCTAAAGACACACTCAAATTATGTCGAGAATCTAAATAATTAACTAGTTCATTTAAATCCTCATTGTTTGGAGATAACACAGGTACTAAAGCATTTCCTTTAATTTGTTCATCTGTAATAAAGAGTTTAAAACCTAATTGTTGAATTTTAGCTTCTAGGTATTTTCTTAACTCTAATTTTCCTTTAGCTATTTCATCAATTCCTTTTTCAAGTACCAAATCTAACGCAAAATCTAGAGCTAAAACTAATGAGATTGCTGGTGTAAAAGGGTTTTGACCTTTCGCTAAATAGTCTATATATTTTTTATAATCCCAGTAGTACTTAGGCAAATTAGAAGATTTCATCATACTTTTTGCCTTTTCTGATAAAGCTACAAAAGCAAGACCAGGAGGCATTAGAAAACCTTTTTGACTTGAAGCTAAAGCACAATCAATATGCCAGTCATCGAATTTGAAATCATGTATTACTAATCCACTTATAGAATCTACTATTAATAAAGCATTAGTCGTATTGATAAACTCACCTAGTTCCTTAAGTGAATTTAAAACTCCAGTTGAAGTTTCATGGTGAGTAACAAATACACCTTTAATCTTAGAATTTCTTTCAAATATGCTTTTCACATCATCTAAATTAAAAGATTTTCCCCACTCATAATCTAAATGATGAACCTTTAAATTAAATACATTACATAATTCAATGAATCTCTCACCAAAAAAGCCTATATTAATAATTAAAACTTCATCACCTGTGGAAAATAGATTTACAATAGAAGATTCCATCGCTCCAGTGCCTGAAGATGTTAAAATGATAATATCATTATTTGTTTTAAAGACCTGCTTTAATTTAATGTTTACCTTATCAAGTATGTGATGAAAATCGATCATACGATGATGAATAATATCTTTTGATAATTGGATTCTAACTATTTCAGGTACATTTGCAGGTCCTGGTGTAAAAAGTTTTTTTGACATATTAAACGCTCCTTATTAGTAAAATCTATACTTATATTATGCAACTAAGTAATTAGAGTGCTTTCTAAAATAATCCATATATATTAAAATCACTGTCTACATCCATATTTAAAGCTGCAGGTTCCTTTGGTAAGCCAGGCATGGTAAGCATATTTCCTGTTAAAGCAACTATAAAGCCTGCACCAATTGAAACTCTAAACTCACGAACGGTTATTTTAAATCCTCTTGGTCTTCCATATCTTGTTGGATCATCAGTCAATGAATTTTGAGTTTTAGCCATACAAACAGGTAATTTGTCCCAACCATATTTTTTAAATTCTTCTATTTGTTTTTTAGCAGCTTGCATAAACTCAACACCGTCAGCGCCGTATACTACTTTAACAATTTTTTCAATCTTGTTTTCAATTGTATCGTTAACATCATATAAGAAATCAAATTTACTTTCTTTTGTATTTTCAATTAATTCAACTAATCTATTAGCTAATTTAATACCACCTTTTCCACCATGCTCCCAAACTTCACATAGTTCTATTGGATGGTTTCTTTCATTTCCCCATTTAAGTAATGCTTCTAATTCTGCATCAGTGTCAGAAACAAATCGATTAATTGAAACAACATATGGTAAATTAAAACTTTGTACTGTTTCTATGTGTTTTTGCAGATTTTCAGTACCTTTAAGTAATGCTTCAACATTTTCCGTTTTTAATTGATCTTTACTAACTCCGCCGTGCATTTTTAAAGCTCTAATAGTTGCTACAATTACTACAGCACTCGGTTTAATATTTCCAATTCGACTTTTTATATCAAAGAATTTTTCTGCACCTAAATCAGCTCCAAAACCTGCTTCAGTTATAACATAATCGCCTAATTTTTGAGCTAACTTTGTAGCAATTATAGAATTACATCCATGTGCGATATTGGCAAACGGACCACCATGCACTAATACTGGAGTATTTTCTAATGTTTGAACTAAATTTGGTTTGATTGCATCTTTAAGTAACATAGTTAGTGCTCCCTCGACTTTTAAATCACTAACAGTTACTGGTTTATTGTCAAAATTATAAGCAATTACTATTTTAGCTATTCTTTGTTTTAAATCCATTATATCTATAGACAAACAGAATATTGCCATAATTTCTGATGCAACAGTGATATTAAATCCATCTTCACGCATTATGCCATTTACTCTATCACCACATCCGATAATAACCTCGCGAAGTGCCCGGTCATTAATATCAACACATCTTTTGAAAACAATTCTTTTAGGATCTATATTCAGTGTATTCCCTTGATAAATATGATTATCAATTAATGCTGCTAGAGTATTATTTGCAGTGGTAATTGCATGTAAATCACCAGTAAAATGTAAATTTAAGTCTTCCATAGGAACTACTTGAGCATACCCACCACCTGCAGCTCCCCCTTTAATACCCATTACTGGTCCTAGTGACGGCTCTCTTAATGCAACAACTGCTTTCTTATTGATATGTCTAAATGCTTCCCCTAGTCCTACTGTGGTTGTAGATTTTCCTTCGCCGGCTGGAGTTGGATTGATAGCTGTCACTAAAATGACCTTTCCATCTTCCTTTTCTTTTAACCTTTCAAACAACTTTAGTGAAAGTTTAGCCTTATACTTACCATACAGTTCATAATCATCCTCTGATATCCCAAGACTATTAGCTAATTCACTAATTGGTAACATCTTTGCCTCTTTAGCAATTTCTAAATCTGACTTAATCATAAATATACCTCCTCTATTTTAAAAAGGACACTAATGAAATATTTCATTAATGTCTAATTTATATCGAAATACTAATTACATTTTAAATCGTAAGTATGTTTTTTGCAAGTTGTATTTGTTCTTTTGTCGGAGGTTTGACATCTTTTAACGAATATTCTATGCCTAATTTGTCATATTTATAGGTTCCCATGGTGTGATATGGAATAACTTCCACTTTTTCGACGTTTTTTAGTGTATTTAAAAATTGCTTTAATTTTAATAAGTCATATTCATCGGTTGTTATACCAGGAACTAAAACGTGTCTTATCCAGACTGGAATTTGTTTATCACTTAAATATTTAGCAAAACTCAAAACACTTTTATTAGGTAATCCCGTTAATCTTTTATGTTTTTCATTATCTATATGCTTAATATCTAGTAATACTAAATCTGTATATTTCATTAATTCTTCAATTTTATCGTTAATTCCTTCATCATTATAAATAATCCCAGTTGTATCTATACATGTGTGGATATCATATTTTTTTAATTCTTTAAAAAATTCAATTAAAAAATCTATTTGCATTAATGGCTCTCCACCACTAACAGTTACTCCTCCACCTTTTTTTATGAATAAGAAATACTTTTTGACATCACTTACAATTTCATCTACTGACCTTAAATCATTACTATCAAAAGTCCATGTATCTGGATTATGACAGTATTTACACCTTAAAGGGCAGCCACGCAAAAATAAAACATAACGAATTCCTGGTCCATCAACTGTACCAAATGTTTCAACTGAATGAACTTTTGCTTTTATCATACTATCATTCCTTATAATTAAAGAGGTTGTAGAACAACCTCTTTATATTTTACACAACTTCAAAAATTGTTCTATTAATAACGTCTAATTGTTGTTCTTTAGTTAGTTTTACAAAGTTAACTGCATATCC
Source organism: Haloplasmataceae bacterium (assembly GCA_029240795.1). GTDB lineage: Bacteria > Bacillota_I > Bacilli_A > Haloplasmatales > Haloplasmataceae > JARDZP01. The sequence goes on from JARDZP010000013.1 coordinate 31,295, forward strand.
AGAAACACGGATTGTTAATTGTGGATATTTTTCTGGATGATTCATTGCATCTACTAATAAATCTCGTTTAAATACATTAACATTAATGTGATGACCACCTTGAGCCATATATCCATCAATTAAAGTTACTAAATTATCAACTCTATTACTTTGTTTAGACATCAACTTTCACCTTCCTATTCCTCTTTACCTAATGCTTCGGGTACGATCGAGAATGTATATGAAATACCATCTTGAGCATGTTCATAGGGTAACTTAGCTACTGAAGATAATGCTGCTAATGCACCATTTTTATCTCTTCCATGCATAGGGTTTGCACCAGGAGCTAAAGGTTCTCCAGCTTTACGACCACATGGAGTTGTACCAGTTTTTTTACCATATACAACATTTGATGTAATTGTTAAAATTGACATTGTAGGTACAGAATCACGGTAGGTTTTGTGATTACGTATTTTAGTCATAAAGTTTTCAACAATTTGTTGCGCAATTTGATCTACTCTATCATCATTGTTACCAAAGCATGGATATTCGCCTTCAACTTCAAAATCAACCGCTATGTTAGTTTGTGGATCACGAATTACTTTTACTTTACTATACTTAATTGCACTTAATGAATCAGCCACTACTGATAATCCTGCTATACCTGTTGCAAAATAACGTTTTACGTGTTTATCATGAAGTGCCATTTGACTTCTTTCATAACTATATTTATCATGCATATAGTGAATGACATTTAATGTATTAACATACAATTCAGCTAACCAGTTAGTTACTTGTTCAAATTTTTCTATCACTTCATCATAATCTAAATATTCTGATTTAATGGGTTCAAATTTTGGTGCAACTTGAATTTTTAACTTTTCATCAACACCACCATTAATAGCATACAATAATGCTTTTGCTAAGTTTGAACGAGCACCAAAGAATTGCATTTCTTTACCGATACGCATTGCAGATACACAACATGCTATTCCATAATCATCACCATGTAATTGACGCATAATATCATCATTTTCATATTGAATAGCACTTGTATCTATTGATGCTTTAGCACAGAATTTTTTAAAGTTTTCTGGTAAACTATTTGACCATAAAACTGTTAAATTTGGTTCTGGAGCTGGTCCTAAATTATATAATGTATTTAAAATTCTATATGAATTTTTTGTAACAAGTGGTCTTCCATCAGTACTCATCCCACCAATTGACTCAGTAATCCATATAGGGTCTCCTGTAAATAATTCATTATATGATTGTGTTCTAGCAAAACGAACCATTCTTAATTTAATTACTAAATCATCAATAAGCTCTTGAGCTTGTTCTTCATTTAATATTCCATTTTGAATATCTCTTTCAATGTAAATATCCAAAAATGAAGATATACGACCAATACTCATTGCAGCTCCATTTTGTTCTTTAATCGCAGCTAAATATCCAAAATAAGTCCATTGAACTGCTTCTTTTGCGGTAGTTGCAGGTTCTGAGATATCACAACCATATGAAGCTGCCATTTCTTTTATTTCTTGTAGTGCTCTAATTTGCTCAGATAATTCTTCTCTTAATCTTGTAATGTCTTCAGTCATAGTAAACTTACCACAATTTAATTGTGTTTTTTTATCAGCAATTAAAAAGTCTATACCATATAGAGCAATACGACGATAATCGCCAATAATTCTTCCACGCCCGTATGCATCAGGTAATCCAGTAATTATTGCTGCTTTACGAGCTAATTTCATTTCATCAGTATATGCATCAAAAACACCTTGATTATGTGTTTTACGATATTTTGTAAATATTTCTGCAACTTGAGGATCGATTTGATATCCATATTCCTCAAGAGAGGATTCAGCCATTCTAATACCACCATATGGTTGTAATGCTCTTTTTAATGGTTTTTCAGTTTGCATACCAACAATAATCTCTTTATCTTTATCTATATAACCTGGTCCATGAGCAATTATAGTAGAAACTACTTTTGTTTCCATATCAAGAGTCCCACCTTTTTTGCGTTCCTCTTCTAATAGATTAAATACCTTAGACCACATATTTTTTGTTCTTTCAGTGGGACCTGTTAAAAATGAATCATCATCATAATAAGGAGTGTAGTTATGTTGAATAAAATCGCGTACATAAACAGTACCTTTCCATTGGTTTCCTTTGAAGTTTTCCCAACCTTTGTACATCTGCATCACCTTTCTTCTGTCTTAATTTAACATGTTTATTTTACAATATTTTTAAAAATATGTGAAACGTTATTATAATAATAACGTTTTCAAGGATTTTAATTATATGTAATGATTATACGATTAACTCAATATAGGTAATTGGCCCAGTTTGTGTGCAGCAGACAATAACCGACTAAACCAAGAGCTGGTTAACTTTTTTCTATAAAACCTATAACAAAATTCGTTTAAATATGATTGCAAATACTTTTTAACTAATCCATGGAATGTACCAGTAATAAAAGCTTTAGCAACCGATGTAGTCCTTTAACATTTTCACTTACTTCCATTTTAACATTAATATATTTCGGTGATTAGATAAATGATCTTGGCAAGCCCATATAGTTGAATATTTTTATGAAATTGAAATAAACTCATAGTTTCATAATGAAACTATAATTACCTCCGATCAAACGTTCTCTTATTCATATTTTTTTTAAAAAAAACCGGTAAATTATACCTTTACATATTTATGAAACATAAAGTATAATTAAAATAATTAGGAGGATACAATTTGAATACAAAAAATATTGTTTATTCAGGATTAATTATTGCTTTTGGTGTGTGTTTACCCTTATTTTTTCACATTTTTATTCCTTCGCTAGGATTAGGACCTAAATTATTACCTATTCATTATTCAGCATATTTTGCTGCTGGTTTTTTTGGCCCAATTATTGGTGCTATAGTTGGTTTTTTTACACCAATAATCAGTTTCTTTATAACGGGTATGCCACTACAATTAACTTTTATCTATATCGCTTTTGAAACAATGACTTATGGTATTACTTTTGGACTTTTTTATTATAAAAAGAATTTTAATATTTATTTATCATTAGTCTTAGCAATGATCTTAGGTAAATTAGTAAATTTTGCTGGTTTATTTTTATTGGGTAACCTATTATTTAATAAAATGGCACCTGCATTTCAAGTTACTAATATAATTGGATCACTTACAGTTGGACTCTTAGGCAATGTTTTACAACTTTTAATTATTCCCGTAGTAGTTAAAAGAGTTAACATTGTATTTAACTTTAAAAAGATAGAGGATAAAGATGAATTATTTTGACTATTTAAACCCAGATAAAACTTGTGTTTTATCATTAAATGGAGAAATTATCTATGAATCATACGAAAATGGCGTAAAACCATTTGTAAAGTACATTTACTACCATGGTAAACCAGATGAAAATGCGATTTTAATCGATAAAATTATTGGTGTAGCAATTGCGAATTTGGCTATTTATTGTAATTTAAAGACTGTATATGCTAAATTAATTTCGAAACCTGCATTAGAATTATTAAAAGAACATAAGATCGATGTTCATTATGAAGATTTAGTAGATCATATTTTAAGAAAAGATCGTAGTGATATCTGTCCACTTGAAAAAAAAGTTTTATCTGCAAACTCACCTGATGAAGCTTATGTTTTTCTAAAAGAGATTGTGATAAATAATAATCCAATACACATAAAATAAAATAGTTATCCACAGTGTGGATAACTATTTTTTATTATAAAATTTCTTTTAAAATCATAGTTTGTTCTCGATCTGGTCCTACAGAAATAATTACTACCGGAACTTTAGTTATTTCTTCAATCTTACGTACATAGTTTTGTGCGTTTAAAGGTAAGTCTTCAAAATGTTTAACTTGAGTAATGTTTTCGGTCCAACCAGGCATTTCAATATAGACTGGTTTGCATCTTTCAAATTCTTTAATCGTTGATGGAACAAAGTGAATAACTTCCCCATCTAATTCATACGCTACACATAATTTTAGAGTTTCGATATTCGTTAAGACATCTAATAAGTTAATTGATAAACCAGTTAGACCACTAACTCGTCTAGTATGAGAAACAATAACACCATCAAACCAACCAACACGACGTGCTCTACCTGTTACAGTACCGTATTCTCTACCAACTTTTCTTATATAGTCACCTAATTCATTTTTAAGTTCTGTTGGTAAGGCACCTTCGCCTACACGAGTTGAATATGCTTTTACAACACCAACAACTTCATCTATTTTAGTAGGTCCAATTCCAGCGCCAACAGTTGCACCAGCAGCACTTGGGTTTGAAGAAGTTACATAAGGATAAGTACCATGATCGATATCTAACATGACACCTTGTGCTCCTTCAAATAAGATTTTTTTGCCTTGTTGTAAAGCTTCATCAATTTCATATGAAGTATCAGTCACAAAGGGTCTAATATAATCTGCATATTGATTGTATTTATTAAATACTTCTTCAAATGTATTTATGGGTTTATTATATTTACTTAATAACACATTTTTTTCATCAATTTGATATTTTAGTTTTTCAGCAAATGTTTCTTTATCAATGAATTCACCCATTCGTATTCCAGTTCGAGCATATTTGTCTGTATAGGCAGGTCCAATTCCTTTTTTGGTAGTACCAACCTTTTGGTCTTGTCTTAATTCTTCTTGTAATGCATCTATTTCTAAATGATATGGAAGTATAACGTGTGCTCTATTAGAAATACGAATATGATTCGTGCTAACATTTCTGTCATTTAAGTATTTAATCTCTTCAATTAAAGATTCAGGATTAATAACCATTCCATTACCTAAAATAATTTTTTCAGCACGAAAAACACCTGATGGAATAAGTTTTAATTTAAATTGTTCATTATTAAACTCAATAGTATGACCTGCATTATTTCCGCCTTGATATCTTACTACATAATTAGCTTTTGAAGCTAAATAATCTGTAATTTTTCCTTTTCCTTCATCGCCCCATTGTGTACCAACTACAACTGCTGTTTGTGCCATTTTATCCTCCACTTTTATAAATTATTATTTTCAATACGTTTTTTCCCTGCTTCTGTTTCTGCACTTTTTCTAACCATTGTTTTAATATTTGAAACGTGACGAAAACGTAATGCTGAAAAGTCATCATCAATAGCAACTTGTCTAACTGGTTCAAAATTAAATTCTGCTAATAAACTTGCTACTTTATCACGATCACAATCTGAACCTTTATATTTTTTCGAAGTTTTCTTTGGATAGCATAGCCATAATAGACCATCGTCATCCAGATAATCAATCACTTTAGATGCACTCTCTTTAATTTCGTAATTACTTATACCAAATACCTGAATAAATTGATATTTATTCTTTTGAATATTTGCATCTAATGATATATTATCATTTAAAAATATTTCTAAGTATTCTTTTGGAGCATTCAATATTAATCTAAAATCAGTTAAATTTTTTAAATTCAATTTCTTTAAAATTTCATTCATACAAATTAGCTTTTTTCTATAATACTTCTAGCTACCCATACACCATTAGCACCTGCTTGGGCTAATCCACGCGTTATACCCGCACCATCTCCACCAACATATAAACAAGAAATTGGTGTTTCAAAATATTCATTTACTTTAGGGCGAGCTGAATAAAATTTTGATTCTACACCATAAAATAATGTATGTTCGGATGCTATACCTGGAGTAATATGATTTAACGCCTCAGTCATCTCAATAAGTGATTTCATTGTATTATAAGGAAGAACTAAGCCTAAATCGCCTGGTATTGCTTCTTCTAATGTAGGAGTAACAAAGCCTTCTTTTAATCGTTTTTCAGTTGTTCTTCTCCCTCTTAGTATATCACCATATTTTTGAACAATGATTGTACCATTTGATAACATATTAGCTAATTTAGAAACCTCATGGGCATATTCATTAGGTTTATCAAAAGGATCTTCAAACGTATGAGAAACTAATAAAGCAAAATTAGTATTTTTACTACCTAAATTAGGGTCTCTATAAGCGTGTCCGTTAGCTAACATTGTGCCTGAATGATTTTCTATAACAACGTGTCCCGAAGGATTTGAACAAAAAGTTCTAACACTTGTTCCCACACTTGTTCTAAAAATGAATTTTCCTTCATACAAGTGTTTATTTATTTCTTCCATAATGATATCATTTGTTTCCACACGTACACCGATATCAACTTGATTATTTGTCATATTAATTTTATATTTATTCATTAATTTAGTAAGCCATACAGAACCATCACGACCAGGCACAAGTACGACAAATTTACTATCTAATTCTTTACCATCTTTTAATTTAATACCTTTGACTTTTTTATCTTCAATAATTATATCCGCTACTTCAGTTTTAAACATATATTCAATTTTATCTTTCATTTCTTCAAAGATATTTTTCATAATTTCTAAATTTTGTTCAGTACCTAAGTGTCTTACTTTAGCTCTTAATAATTTAAGACCTACTGCATATCCATGTTTTTCAATTTCACGAACTTCATCAGTATATGGATCGGTAATTTCTTTTGTTGCACCGTGTTTTAAGTTAATAGCATCAACATATTCGATCAACTCTTCTACCTTTGAATTTGATAAATAATCTGTCATCCATCCACCAAATTCACTTGTGATATTAAATTTACCATCTGAATATGCGCCTGATCCACCAAATCCATTTGTGATAGAACAAGCTGGATAGCAACCAGAATATCCTTCACGATTTAATGGACATTTATCGATTTTCTTTTCTAAAATCGGACATCTTCTGCGATAAATATCATGACCTTTATCAATTAAAAGTACCTTTAGCTCTGGTTTTTTTAACATTAACTCATAGCAAGTAAAAATACCTGCTGGACCAGCGCCAACTACGATTACATCATATGTCACATTACCACTCCTTTTTATTATACAATACAAAATGCACCTCGTGGGTGCACTAATTGAATAAGTCTTTAAGGCATTATTAAGTTATATAAACTAAAATAATACTTCATTCTTTACCTCATTTTGTATTGTTAACATTATTATTATATATTATATGACATTTTTTTTAAAGTATTTTATTAAAATAAATAAAAATTATGTATTAACCTAAAGCAACATCAAGTGTCATCATTACCGCAAATCCAAGTATTGCTCCAATTGTTGCTATTTTCGCTTCCTTATTAGATTTTGATTCAGGTATTAGTTCTTCCACAACAACATAAATCATTGCTCCAGCTGCAAATGCTAGGGCATATGGTAAAATACTTCTCATTGTAATAACTAATAATGCACCAAATATTCCTGATATCGGTTCAACAACTCCTGATAATTGACCATAAAAAAAACTTTTTTTTCGTGTCATTCCATCTCTTCTAAGTGGAATACTTACTGCAGCACCTTCAGGAAAATTTTGTAAACCAATTCCAATAGCTAGAGCAACGGCCCCATATAGAGTCGATCCTTCTAAACCTAACTTAGCCGCACCAAAGGCAACACCAACTGCCAAACCTTCTGGTATATTATGAAGGGTAATAGCAAGTACGAGTAAAATACTCCTATGCCATCCTGTTTTAATTCCTTCTGTGTGTTGAATATCTAAATCAGCATGTTGATGTGGTAAAAATATATCTATCACTAATAAGAAGCCTGCACCTATTAGAAAACCTAATAACGGTGGTACCCATGATACACTTCCATTTTCTTCAGCAATGCTAATTGCTGGTGCTAATAAAGACCAAAATGAAGCTGCAATCATGACACCTGCTCCAAAACCTAACATCATATCTAATGCTTCTTTTTTAACTACCTTAAATAAAAATACCAATGAAGCACCTATTGCTGTTACAAAGTAAGTAAACAATGTGCCTAATAGAGCTAATGTTGTTGCATCAAATCTTTCTAACCAATTCAATAAATATCACCCCAATTCCCTATAATATTTTATTAGAGAAAGGTGAATTGTGCTAATAAAAAAAACAAGTTAGGTTAATCATCTAACTTGTTTTTAATTTTATAATAAATCTGATGCTTTACTAGCACAGCCAAATTCTTCAATTTTGCCTTTAACTGTTTCTACGATAGCCTTTGCCCCTGGACCAATTACTTTACGTGGGTCGTATACTTTCGCATCACTTGCTAAAAGTTCACGAACAGCTTTTGTAAAAGCTTGTTGACTTTCTGTATTAACATTAATTTTACAAGTACCACAATCAATTGCTTTTTTGATTTGTACTGTAGGAATACCAGTACCACCGTGTAATACAAGTGGGGTATTAGTAGCTTCTTTAATTTCCATCATTTCTTTAAATCCTAATTTAGGTTCCCCTAAATATGGACCATGTACTGATCCTAAAGCTGGAGCTAAGCAATCAATACCAGTTTCTTTAATTAAGCGTACACATTCATCTTTATCTGCGTATTTAATTCCACCGATAACTCCGTCTTCTTCTCCACCAACGGTTCCAATTTCTGCTTCAACAGAAACGCCGCGAGAATGAGCGTACTCAACAACTTTACGAGTATTTTCAATATTTAAGTCAATCGGATCATGAGAACCATCAAACATAACTGAAGTAAATCCAGCATCAATTGCTTTTACACAATTTTCATATGTAGATCCATGATCTAAATGAATAGCAACAGGAACAGATATTTTTAAATCTTCCATTAACCCTTGAACCATTTTAACTACAGTTTTATAGCCACCCATGTATTTAGCTGCACCTTCTGATACACCTAAAATTACAGGTGATTTTTTTTCTTCTGCTGCTTTTAAAATAGAAATTGTCCATTCTAAGTTATTAATATTAAATTGTCCAACAGCATATTTTCCTGTTTTTGCTTTTTGTAACATAATTGACATATTAACTAATGGCATTTATGACTACCTCCTAAATTATTTCATTATTATAATATCACTAATTTATGGAATATTCCATAAATATAGAAATGTTAGCGCTTTTCTGATTTAAATTTAACTGCTGCACCAACAAAATCTTTAAACAATGGTTGAGGACGTGTCGGACGTGAGATAAACTCAGGATGAAATTGAACGCCAACAAACCAAGGATGATTAGGTAATTCAATTATTTCAGCTAATCCAGTTTGAGGATTGGTTCCAGAAAAAACAAGTCCGTTTTCCTCTAAAATAGTTTTATATTTATTGTTAAATTCATAACGATGACGATGTCTTTCTTTTATATTTTCAATTTGGTAAGCAGTGAATGCTTTCGTACCTTTTTTAACAACACAATCGTATTCACCAAGTCTTAGTGTTCCTCCATAATTTATTCCACTATATTGATCAGGTAAATAATCAATAATTGGATATGGAGTACTTTCGTCCATTTCAGTTGAATTAGCATTTTTTAATCCTGCAACATTTCTTGCAAATTCAATTGTAGCTAGCTGCATTCCTAAGCATAACCCAAAATAGGGAATATTATTCTCACGAGCATATTGAATTGCACATATTTTGCCTTCTACAGCTCGAGGACCAAATCCTCCAGGTACTAATATTCCATCAACACCTTGTAGATTTTCTATTAAGTTATCTTTACATAACTCTTCAGCATCAATCCATTTTACCTTTACTTTAGAATTATGAGAAAAACCTGCATGCTTTAAAGCTTCACTCACTGATAGATAAGCATCATGAAGTTGAACATACTTACCAACTAATCCGATTTCAACTTCATCTTTAAGATTTTTAACTGTATGAATCAATTCTTGCCATTCTTTAAGGTCGGCTTCTTTTGTTTCTAATTCTAAATGCTCACAAACAAATTTATCTAAACCTTGTCTATGTAAGTCCATCACAACTTGATATAGAACTTCAACATCACGTGATTCAACAACAGCTTCTTTTTTGACATCACAGAATAATGCTATTTTTTCCTTTACTTCATCTTCTATAGGTATTTCAGTACGTAATACAATTACATCGGGTTGAATACCAAGTGAACGTAATTCTTTTACACTATGTTGTGTAGGCTTTGTTTTTATTTCTCCAGCAGCTTTTAAATAAGGGACTAAAGTATTATGGATAAAACAAGTGTTATGTAGTCCTACATCTCTTCTAACTTGTCTAACTGCTTCTAAAAAAGGTAATGATTCAATATCTCCGACAGTTCCACCTATTTCAGTTATAATTACATCTGCGCCACTTTCATTTGCAGCAGCAAATACTTTTGCCTTTATTTCATTTGTAATATGCGGTATAACCTGAACTGTTCTACCTAAGTATTCACCTTTACGTTCTTTGCTAATAACTGATTGATAAATTTTACCAGTTGTTATGTTGGCATTTTTAGTTAAATTTTCATCAATAAATCTTTCATAATGACCTAGGTCTAAATCTGTTTCTCCACCATCTATTGTTACAAAGACTTCTCCATGTTGATATGGGCTCATTGTTCCAGGATCCACATTAATGTAAGGATCAAATTTTTGCATAAATATTTTTAATCCTCTACTTTTTAGTAATCTTCCTAATGATGATGCGGTAATACCTTTACCTAAAGATGAAACAACTCCACCTGTTACAAAAATATATTTTGCCATGTTAACCTGATTATGACACAATAACCAGGGTTTCACCTACCTTTCTTACAATAATTTCTAACAAGTTCGTCCTTTTTTTAATAACCATATAAAATAAAGCAAAGCACTATATTTATATATTCTGATAAAATCAAAAAAAAATGCTCTCCTTTTAGGAGAGCAATAAATTTTTTTTGAGTGCCCTTATATATATTATCAAATTTAATCTTATTATTCAATCATTTTTTATTAAATCTCATCATGACCATCGTCATATTCTTCTTCGTAGTCTTCTTCTACATCATCTTCATCTAATTCGTCTTCTTCTACACCTTCTTCTTCTAGATCTATATCTTCAACTTCACTTACTTCATCATCTTCGTCAAACACGAATTGATAATCTGCTACTTCAAATTTTTGTCGGTTTTTTAAATCCCACTTATCTCCACCAACATTAATAAATTTACCACTTAAAGTTAAATCTGCATAAAATCTAGCAAGTCTTGAATTTAACTCTGCTTCTGATAACCCCATAAGTTCACTTACTTCTTGTGCAATTTTTCTAAATGGTTGAGGTGTTTTTTTTCTAAGCATTAAATTTTCTGCAACCTCAATCATTGACAAGTTTGAGTAATTTAAAGTCATAATAATTCCTCCTATTATATTTACATCTTATCTGGTGCACTTACACCAATTAATTCTAGAGCATTTTTTAACGTAATTTGTGTCGCTTTAACGAGCGCTAAAAGTTGGCTTGTTTTTTCTATGTTCTCCTCATTAATAACTTTTTCTGCATTATAAAAGCTATGAAAAACTGAAGCTAGTTCATATATATAATGTGTTATACGATGCGGAGCTCTTTTATTAGCAGCTTCAACAATAAACTTTGGAAATTCAGATAATTTTTTTAACAAATCATATGCTTTATCAGAATTAACTTCTAGATATTGTTCAGATACTTTATAATTTAAGTTTTTCTCTTCTGCTTGGCGAAAGATACTACTAATTCTTGCATGAGCATATTGGGCGTAATAAACTGGATTATCATTTGATTGACTTGTTGCTAAATCAATATCAAAATCCATTTGAGAATCAGGACTACGCATTGCAAAGAAATATCTAACTGCATCAATTCCAACTTCTTCTATTAAATCTCTAATCGTTAATGCTTTACCTGAACGTTTTGACATTTTGTATTCTTCACCATTTTTAATTAATCTAACCATTTGAATAATGAGTGCTTCTAACTTATCATTTTCTCCAGTTAAGCATTCAATAGAGGCTTTTAATCTAGGTATATATCCATGATGGTCAGCACCTAAAATGTTAATTAATTTATCATATCCTCTTTCTAACTTATCAATATGATATGCTATATCAGGTGTTAAATATGTTAATGATTTATCACTTTTTCTTAAAACACGATCTTTATCATCCCCAAAGGCTGTTGATTTAAACCAAGTTGCACCTTCGAATTCATAAATATAACCTTTTTCAGCTAATTTTTCAATCGCTTTAATAACTCTATTATCATCATATAGTTTTTGTTCACTAGACCAAATATCAAATTCTACTCTAAAGTTGCTTAAATCTTTTTTAATCTTTTCAAGTTCATATTCTTTAGCATATTTACGAAATAAATCATATCTTTCTTTTGAATCTTCTTTGTACATGTCACCATATTTTTCAAATAACGATTTGGCAATATCAATAATGTCTGTACCATGATAACCATTCTCTGGCACTGGAGTATCTATTCCAAGTTGTTGTTCATATCTCGCTATAGTTGATAATGCTAAATTATGAATTTGATTACCAGCGTCATTTACGTAATATTCACGTGTTACTACAAAACCTGCAACTGTTAATATTCTACACAAAGAATCACCAATTGCAGCTCCCCGTGCATGCCCTAAATGAAGGTCTCCAGTTGGATTAGCTGATACAAATTCAACATTAATTTTTATTGGATTATCTTGATTATTTTTCCCATAATTTTCATTAGCATTTATAATTTCTGAAATAACTGTTGTTAAATAATTATTATCCATGTAAAAATTTATAAACCCAGGTCCTGCAATATCAATTTTAGAAACATAATATTTATCTTTATTAAATCGATCAACAATTTCATTTGCGATTAATTTTGGTTGTTTTTTTGCAATCTTTGTTAACAACATAGCTAAATTAGTAGAGTAATCACCATTTACTTTTTCTTTAGGTTCTTCTAACAAAATATTTAAATTTTCTGCATTATAGCCTAAATTAAAAACTATTTCTTTTAAATGATCTTTTATATCCTGTTGTAAACTAATTACCTTATTCATTACTTCTCACTCCTTTTATTTTTATTTCCAATATATAATTTCCTATTATTTCTTCTTCATTTATAATATTATAGTCTAAAACGATATTATTATTATTAAAATCATATTTATTTGTAAAAGTACTTAACTCTGAATTGATATATTCATTTTTATAAATACCAATTGTCTTCTCATTAACTTTAAAACGTTGCTTCATATTAATAAAACCACTTCGATTAATTACTATTTCATTTTTGTCACAAATTATGAGTAAGTCATTATCCTTATTTTCTTCATACAAGGGTTCTTTAAACATTAAAAAAGTTTTGTTATTTTTAATATAACGCTTACCAATATTATTAAATTCTACTGTTTGCTTTATATCATTATTATTTATATTCATTTTAAAAAAGATGTCAACAGTTTCATGCATGTTATTCACCATTTCTTTTAATTAACTGCATATTCAATATATCAATTATATATATTTTAAAATTAAAATCAAGATTATACAAACAATTAATCAAATATTTATTTTCCATTTTAAGTAATAAGTCTATTATTGTCACTAATTTATTAATTATACTACAAATTTATTAACTATTTTCATAAAAAATACATGTAAAAAGTATATTATCATATTATTAATAATTATACAAGATAAAAGATATCTTTTTCTAATTTCCCTTTTCATTACATAAAAAACCGCTTTAATATAAAGCGGTTTTTACTATTCATAATAGCTTTTTTTTTAGTACTTCTTCATGTTTACCACATTCTGAAATACCTGTTTCGTCTAAAAATAAAATTTCAACAACGAGTTAAATTGTTGATAGATAATGCGCAATAATTATACATGTACGACCTTTTGTAAATTCTTCTCTCGCTTATATCATATAGTGCTGATGTAAACTAACTTACCTATTCAGTAATTATTTTTTTAAGTTTTCTGTCAAACTCAGATCTTGGCATTAAAATACTTCTTTCGCAGTTCAAACATTTAATCCTGATATCCGCACCCATACGAATTATTTGCCATTTATTTGCTCCACAAGGATGTTCTTTTCTCATCATAACAATATCATTCAATTTATATTCTTTTGAATCCATAAAATCTCCTTATTGTAATGGCATTTCTAATAAATTTAATATTTCCAATATCCTATTTAAATCAGCTGTATTATAAAAATCAATAACAATCTTACCATTGCTTTCTTTAACATTGATTTTCACTTGAGTACCTAATTTAGTCATTATTTGTTCTTCTAAAGATTCTATGTAAATGTCTTTTACTTCTTTAATAACTTTAGTATTTTGCTTTTGTTCTTTCTCTTGAGTATCTTTTATCATTTGTTCTAATGCTCTCACTGTTAAATTTTCATTACTTATTTTTAATGCTAAATCAACTATTTGATCATTATCACTTAAGCCAGCTAATACCTTTGCGTGTCCAAATTCAATTTTATTTTCATTAATTAAGTTTTGAACTTCTTTTGGTAAATTTAGTAGTCTTAATGCATTTGTAATATGAGCACGGCTTTTACCAACGCGTTCCGCTACTTCTTGTTGCGTAAAATTATATTTTTCAATCAACATTTGATAAGCCATTGCTTCTTCAATTATGGTTAAGTTCTCACGTTGCAAATTTTCTAATAGGGCAATTTCAGCCATCGTTTGATCTTCTATTTCTCTAATAATTGCTGGAATTTTTGTTAAACCTATTTTTTTACAAGCCCGAAATCTTCTTTCACCTGCCACAATGTAATAACCTGGACCAGATTTATTTTTTTTCACAATAATGGGTTGAAATACACCGTGTTTTTCAATCGATTGTGCAAGTTCATCAAGTTTTTCATCATTAAAAACTTTTCTAGGTTGAAATGGATTTGCCATTAATTCCTTTAATTCTATATCAATTATTTCTTCATTGTTCTGTTTCGCTTCATTAAAATTTAAATTATCAATAAATAATGCGTCTAAACCTTTCCCCAATCTACTACTCATTATTTTTCTTCACTTCCTCTGCTAAATCTAAATACACTTTTGCTCCTTTTGATGTTGGTGCATAATCGATTATAGCCAAACCATGTGATGGGGATTCTGCTAAATGAACATTTCTAGGTATTATTGTTGAATAAACTTTTTCTCTAAAAAATGTTTTTACTTCTTTAGTAACTTCGATTCCTAAATTAGTTCTTGCATCAAACATTGTTAATAAAACACCTTCAAGAGCTAAATTACTATTTAAATATTTTTGTGTTATTCTAATTGTATTTAACAATTGAGTTAATCCTTCTAAGGCATAGTATTCACATTGAACAGTTATAATAACTGAATCAGATGCAGTCAGAGCATTTATGGTTAATAGACCAAGTGATGGTGGGCAGTCAATAATTACATAATCATACTTTTCCTTAAATTTTCTAATTGCATTAGCTAAACGATATTCACGATGTTGAATTCCAACTAGTTGTACCTCTGCTCCTGCTAAATCCATAGTTGAAGGAATAATATCTAGATTATTAGTTCTAGTATGAATGATAACTTCATCAGCATCTTCTTGCTCTATTAATACATCATAAATACTTTTTTTAATTTCACCACGGTTAATTCCAATTCCCGTAGTAGCATTTCCTTGTGGATCAATATCAATAATTAATACTTTATCTCCAAAACGATTTAAACTAGCTGCTAAATTAATACTAGTTGTTGTTTTTCCTACTCCACCTTTTTGATTAGCAATGGATAACTCTATAAAATGTGGATAAACTATTTAGTTTTAGGTATTTTTATTTGATAAGTATAAAACATATCATCCTCATCTTGATTGGTTGTTAACTCTAATCCCATTTTTTCTACTAAACTAACAGCATGTTGGATTGTATTAAATGCAATTCGAATATCCTTCGGTATTTTACTAACAACCCGTGGTTTAGGGTTAGTATTATTATCTAATAGTTTTTCTATATACTTTTCAGTTTCTTTTACTGTTAAATCCTTTTCAATAATTTTTTCTAACACTTTTAATTGAAGTTGTTTTTCCTTAAGTATTAATAATGCTCTAGCATGTCTTTCTGTAATTTTTTTTACTAGAATCGTTTCTTGAATTTCATCAGGTAAATTTAATAATCTAATCTTATTCGCTATTGTTGATTGAGCTTTACCCAATTTTTTAGCTAAATCTTCTTGTCTTAAATTATTAATTTCCATTAGAATTTTATAAGCGCGTGCTTCTTCAATTGCAGATAAATCTTCACGTTGAATATTTTCAACTAATGCTGCAGAGGCTGCCTCTTCATCGGTAAAATCTTTTACTATAACAGGTATGGTCTCAAAATTTAAACTTGAGCAAGCTCTAAAACGTCTTTCTCCAGCAATAATTTCAAATAAGTTATTTTTTTGTCTGACAATTATGGGTTGTAGTAAACCATGCTCCTTTATTGAATCGGCAAGTTCCTTTATTTTTCCTTCATCAAAGATTGATCTAGGTTGTTTGTTATTTGCTATAATTTGTGATAATTTTAGATTTACAATTTTATCCTTACTATTTAAAAAAATATTCATTAACTATCAACTCCCCTTAAATAACTATATTAATTATATGAGTATTAATTGTCGAAACTTAAACCTTCTTGACTAATTAATCACTTCTTGAACCAAATTCATATCAACCTTGTCGATTTTACATTCATAAATTTCTCTAAAAATATTTTCATTTTTAATGAAGAATTCAAGAATTTCTTTATCAATAGTCTCTTTAGCATCACGTTTACTAAAATGTTCTACTATTTCTTCATGACTTAATGATTTTAAATAAGGTTTTTCATTTCTTAAATGCTCGTATAAAAAGATAAAACTAATTATTTTTAATTCTAAATTTAAATCTGGATTTAAAAGCATGGTATCAAACTTTTTAATTTCATTAATTCGATTGTTTTTTTGATTACGAAAGGTTATTCCCATAATTAAACTGAAAAATTTTGAAAATTTATAGGTCGACATTTCTTCAAATTGACTTAATTCCTTTTTCATTTGATAGCCACTTATTTTTTTCCCTGTTACTTTACTAGGACTTTTGGTTTCTTGTAGATTTAAGTATCTATCTACTTTTTCATTCAAATCTTCTTTTAAATAAAAATTAACCTTAAACAAATCAATGTATTTATTGATTCTTTCTTTTGTTTCATCGTTAACATACTTATCTGTATAGGAAACTAATTCATCTTTTTCTTCAAGTAAGTTATAGATTGTTGCTTGATACTTTAACTCAACTTCTTTTTGCGTTTCTAATTGTTCATATAATTTATCTACTTCATTCTCATTTAAGATAGTTCTTATTGTTTGAACAAATAAAACGATTACTAGAATACTTTCATAAATATAAGGTGATAGTTCATTTATATCTGAGTTTACACCTACAATATTATCAATATAAGAAAAGTGAATTATTGTCGATACGAAAAAGATAATAATATACCCTAATCCTACTGCTTTTTTATCTTTATATACACTGATCAAAGTGATCGATAAATAAATTAGCATGTATGTAGCAGGACTTTTTACTATCAAGAAAATGTTAGTACTTACAACAATAATACCAATTATCGAAGTGTACATAGCAAGATATAATTGCTCATAACTATCACGATTAATTAACATTGCATATGAAATAACTAAGTTTAATAAAAAAATGGGTAAAATTAATGAATAAAATTTACTAAATTCCAACCGATTAAATAATATAACCGCTGTTGCGATTAGGTTAGACACAAAAATTGTAGAGTTTATAAGGATAATTCTTCTTTTTAAAGAAATCATTCTTTTTTCATATATTAATTCTTTATCTTCATATAAGTATGCCATATCTACACCACCTTATATTTATTATAATGGTTTATTTTTAATTTGACTATAGTTTCTAGGATATTTGTCAGGAGTTTTGCTATTTTTTTTGCATACAATGATATTTCTTAATCCACCTTCGTATGGAAGTGTAAAAACATGATTTTTAGAAACTACACATCCTAAGGTTTCAATGGCTTTTTTAGCTTCATTTAACTCTTCGTTGCCAGTTGTACTTTTCATAGCGATAAATTCACCATTTAGCTTAACAAGTGGTATACATAATTCAGATAAAATATTTAATCGAGCTACTGCCCTAGCAGTAACGTAATCAAATGACTCACGGTGCTCAATTGAAAAAGCTTCAGCACGGTCGTTAATTGCCGTTATGTTTTCTAATTTCAATTTACTGAATAGATAATTTAAAAAATCAATTCTTTTACCTAATGAATCTACAATTGTAACAGTTAAGTCTGGTCGCATAATTTTAACCGGCACACTTGGAAAACCAGCCCCAGCCCCAATATCACAAATGGTTGCATTCTTTTTAATGGAATGTTCAGTAATTAATGTTAACGAATCATAAAAGTGTTTTAAGTAAACCTCACCTTTATCAGTAATGGAAGTTAAGTTAACTTTTTTGTTATATTCAATTAAGATTTCATAATATTTATTTAACAATTCAATTTGTTCATTAGTAATAGATAAATCTTTACTCTGGAATAAACTCACAAGCTGATTCTCGTTCATCAATTTCTACTCCTTTTCTACGTCGATAAAATGATTCTAAATAGATTAATAATATAGAAATATCGGGTGGATTTACGCCAGAAATGCGTTGTGCTTGTCCAATTGTTAAAGGTCTAATAAGGGTTAGTTTTTGTTTAGCTTCAATTGCTAAATTAAGAATTTTATTGTAATCAATATCAAGTGGTATAAGTTTTTCTTCTAATTTTAACATTTTTTCTACTTGAGAAGTAGTTTTTCTTAGATATCCTTCATACTTAACTTGAATTTCAATTTGTTCTATTTCTTCTTTAGATAATTTAACTTCTTCATGTAATAATCTTATGATATGATGATAAGTTATTTCAGGACGTTTTAATAAATTAAGTGCAGTAATTCCATCTTTTAATTGTGATGATTCAATTGAATCTAGATACTCATTTGTACTTTTTGATGGATTAATTTTAACTTGACTTAATCTTTGTTTTTCAGTTTCAATATTATTAACTTTATTATTGAATTTCTTATATCTTTCTTCGTCTATTAAACCAATTTTATAGCCATACTCTCTTAATCTAATATCCGCGTTATCATGTCTTAAAAATAATCGATATTCAGCTCTTGAAGTTAGTAATCTATAAGGTTCCTTAGTACCTTTTGTTACTAAATCATCGATCATAACCCCGATATATGCTTCATCTCTATGTAATATTAAAGGTTCTTTCTTTTGAATTTTAAGGGCTGCATTTATTCCCGCCATAATTCCTTGACCAGCTGCTTCTTCATAACCACTCGTACCATTTACTTGACCCGCAAAATATAAACCAAATACTAATTTAGATTCCAAAGTTGGCCATAATTGTGTAGGTTCTATCGCATCATATTCAATCGCATATGCATAACGAACGATTTTACAATTTTCAAGTCCTGGAATAGTATGAATTATCTTTTCTTGAATATCTCTAGGTAAACTTGTAGAGAGTCCTTGAACATAGATTTCCGGTATATGTAAACTTTCTGGCTCTAAGAATATTTGATGACGAGGTTTATCACTAAAACGTACGATTTTATCTTCAATTGATGGACAATATCTAGGTCCACGGCTTTCTATTTTTTCTATAGCTCCATACATGGATGACTTAGAAAGATTATCCATGATAATTTTATGTGTTTCAGCATTTGTATAAGTTAAATAACAAGGTACTTGATTCTCTAGTGGTTTATATTCAGTTGTATCATAACTAAAGGCAAAGCATTCCATATCACCTGGTTGAGGTTCTGTTTTTGAAAAATCAACTGTTTCAATCGCAACTCTTGGAGGTGTCCCTGTTTTTAATCTTAGTGTTATAAAACCAAGTCTTCTTAAGTTATCTGATAGTCCTAACGATGGTCTTTCATTATCTGGACCTGAAATTCTCGTTTCTGAACTTATCATAACTCTAGATTTCATATACGTTCCAGCAGTTAATATAACAGCTTTAGACTCGATACGCTCTTTATTTTCTAAAATAACGCCTTTAATTTGATGATCTTCAACAATTAAATCATCTACCATATCTTCTATAACAGTTAAATTCTCTTGATTTAAAAGCGTTTCTTGCATATTTTTTGGATAATCAACTTTATCTGCTTGTGCTCTTAATGCACGAACAGCTGGTCCTTTACCAGTATTTAACATTCGCATTTGAATGTGTGATTTATCTGTATTTCTGCCCATTTCACCACCTAAGGCATCTAATTCTCTTACAACTATACCTTTAGCAGGTCCACCAATTGATGGATTACATGGCATATGACCTATTCTTGAAATTTTTGATGTGATTAGTAGGGTTTTTAAACCCATTCTTGCAGGAGCTAGCGATGCTTCACAACCAGCATGTCCTCCTCCAATAACTATGATGTCATACATAAAAATGTTGCATCTCCTTCTATACAATTAATACAAAATTGTTTTTTTACTTTATTATATCTTACCATATTTAATTA
>JARDZP010000075.1 GCA_029240795.1 Haloplasmataceae bacterium
CAGAAGAAGGAACCCCTCAAGGGGGGCCACTTAGTCCGTTACTAGCCAATATTATTTTAAATGAACTAGATAAAGAGTTAACTAAAAGAGGGCTCAGATATGTACGATATGCGGATGATTGTATGATATTTTTTAATTATGAATTAATTATTAGCTATATATTTGCTAATGAAAATTCATGTTTGAAATTAAGTAGATTATAAAAAGATGAATGCCTTAGTAAGACATATTATGTTTATTTTGAAGAAGTTATAATTATTAAGAAAGCTGATGTTGTTACTTTTTATAATATAAAGGATATTTCTTATGTCAGCATTTTAAAGGAATTTGAAAAACAGAACTATAGTATTAACGAACTTAATGTTCATGAAACTAAAAATGTTGAAGATTAATAAAAGCTTAGAAAAAATAATGACAGACTGAAATTTTATTGTTATAATGTAATTATTAAAGGTGTGAGGTGTTAAAATGAAAGTAAAAAAACTAGACAGTTTAGGGAAAGCTGGCGTAATTGTAAATCTTGTATTTTTCGGTCTAGAGATATTAGCTGCGCTTAGTATGTTAATTAGTGGTATTGGAGATCTTACTGATATTAGATTTTTATCAATATTTGGGGCATTACTATTAGGTTCATTAACGATTGTGGCAACTTTATTTAATGCGAAAGTATTAAATGGTGAATTAAGATATAAAACTTTAGCTAGTGTACTAGGATTTGTTTGTTTATCTGTTTTAGGTTCAATTTTATTGATTGTATCAAAGGATGAAGCTATAGAAGATCATTTAGCTGATACTCTAACAAAACTAAAAGCATTATTAGACGCAGGTGCTATTACAGAAGTAGAGTTTAACGCTTTAAAAAACAATTTGATTAAATAGGTGTAAAAATGAGTGATAAAAAAAGAATAAATGGACTCGGCAGAACAGGTGCTGTTATTAATATCATTTTCGCAGTTACAGTCGTCATTTTATTTCTAGTTCTTTTTGTCAATTCTATTCAATTTTATATGTTTTATAAATATGATGTTATCATATATGATGTTATCATAAAAACTGTGTTATTTGCTTTATTCATTACTTTTGGTCTTTTCTCATTTGCTAAAAACGTAAGACTATTAAAGGGTAAACTGGATAAAAAAAGATCGGCAATTGTATTTGGTTTTCTAACGTTGTCGGTGATCGGGTCAATTTTCTTAATATATTCTAAAGAAGTAGTTCCTATTAAAAAGGTTATAGACAAACATGTTGCAGAAGAATTAACTGATCTTATCACAAAATATAAATCACTATTAGACTCAGGAGTTATTACTGAGGAAGATTTAAAAATCTAAAAAGTAAGTTATTAAATAATTTACTATAATAATAGAAAAAACTATATTTTTAATGAAATATAGTTTTTTATTATGAAGTCTAGTATTGGTGGATTATTGACATCAAAGTTTATTAATAGGTTTGGTTATCAAAAGAGTATACTTTTTGTATTCATTGTTTATAGTACAGTACTCATGGAGACATTGGTTAAAAGATACTTACATCATCATGTTGATTCTAATTATCATGCAACCGCTGAAAGTTTCTTATCACTTTTATTTAGGTTATTTTCCATTATCTTGGGATAAGTTTTTGGTTATATTGCTTCTAATAGTGATGAAAGACCAGATTTTATGTTTCTTGCAGTATTGACTATTACTTTTAGTTTCATTTACTTATTTAAGTTTAAAAACAAAATTACAGAATTAAGTTTTATTTAATTTTTTAAAAAATATGATTGTTACAAGTATTTTGTAACAATCATATTTATAATGAAATTAGAATAAGAAATGAGAGGGAAAGTAAAATGGATAAAAAAATAATTGATTTTATTAAATATTTAAGAAATCAGGCTGATGAATATGCAAATTATAATGATGATGATTATTATTTAGGATTATCTGATGCATATAGTGTGATCGCAAATAATTTAGAAAAAACAATTGTAAATAAGGAAACATATTATTTTTAGTAGTAAATGTTATATAATGGAATTTATTCATGGGGTAAGGGAGAATAAACCACGATATGAACCTTTATCTCGAGATAGTCAAATTATCATTTTTGATACAATAACAGGAGAATATTATGTCAAATTTGATGTATAAAACCAAGGACCAACAGAATGAAAGAAAATAGAAAATCCATTTGAATCAGAATAGGTAAACAGTAAGACTAAAAAAGGCTTTTCCAAGCCTTTTTTAATCGCGTTAGCTTTGAATTTTATAAATATCAATGAATATTTGAAGCTATTAAACAACTTTTTAAAAACAGTAACAAAATTAAAAATGATATTTATTATTCAGTCAATAGTAATAATTGGTTAAAATAATTATTGACAAAAACTACATTATTATTTAAAATCTTTATTTATTAAAAACGTATTTTATGATACACTAGATATATCTAAACAAATGGGAGAGAGATTATGGATAGATATGAGATGTTCATTAAAAAGGTTATTGAAGGTAAAAAAAAAATAATTTACAATTTTTTAGTTATTGAATTTATTCTTATCACAATAAGTATTTATTTTTTTTCTAATGATGTAGATAGTAGATATTTTAGTATCGCATGTACATTTTTACTAATCGCAACTTTAATCTTTATTGGCTTTAGAATACTTAATAATGATTTATCATATTGTTATGAATATTATAAAGTTGATAAAATACAAGTGATTAGAAAATTAAAAATGAATAATCCTTTAGTTCAATTTGCTTTATTAACATGTGATCATCATCATTTAAGACTGTTATTAAAGAAAGCACATGAAGCCATTTTATTTGTAAATAAGTATAAAGAAAGAGTAGATATAGGTCCATGGATTATTGAGACGGATTTTGAAAAAAATAAGAACTTAAAAAATGAAGATGATTGTAAACAAATTTTAGATAGTCAATACCATGTAAATTACTATAAACTTACCGCAAAATTAGATTCAAATTTAAAAGATATTTTCAATAAATTAGGAGTCAATATTAATTATCCTACTGAAATTTTATATGAAGATAATGAAAATAAAAGAACATATGATATTACATATAAGGTGTATGGCTTTATTGTTAATTATACAACATTTTATTTAGATGAAGAATCATATCAAAAATTAGATATTAATGATAATATTTCAATTCTTATAGATGATTCTAATTTAGATTCTATAAAATATGATGTAGACCCTTATTTTGAAGTAAAAGTTAAATTAAGTAATGTTTAGTTTTTTATCTTTTTATATTCAAATATTAGATTATTAAAGTTGTACTGCATTAAATTAACTACCGATTCATATTAAGCTGTTCTTAAATGTCTAAGGTACCGATTTCACAAATGAGAGACATTTCATGAGTACTTTAAATAAATGAAGTGATTATAAAAAATTGAAAAAGGTTTAACTAAAAAAAGACATAAAGGCGATATCATCAAATCCATAAAAGCTCATATTGAAGACAAAGAAAACAATAATGAACTCATTCCAGTTCAACTTGTATTTGTTAAAAATCGAAATAGAAACAATGTCTGGTTTGCTTTGATATCAACTGATACAAAAATAACAGCTGAGGAAGTAGTAAGAATATACGGTAAGCGCTGGATTATTGAAGTATTCTTTAAAACGTGTAAATCATGCTTCAATCGTATTTATGAGATACATGATACTATCTGTTGAAGTTAGAAATAATACAGATGATCGTCTAATAGATTTTCTAAGAAATTATGATAATATTCAATATGAAAAACAAGTTATTGAATTACAATTGCTACTGATAACAATACATTGAATGAACTAGGGCATAAATTAAAACATTTGTTAGAATTTGCTTTTTATTTTATATACTACATTATTTTGCTTTAGCCTAATAATACACAACTTATTTCATAATTAATTGAATCTTATTAAAAAATATGATATATTATCGCAATACTATAAAAATAGTCACATTTCAATTTTGTTGAAATGTGACTTTTTATTTATTATTTGAAATAATCAATTAAGAAATTACTTAAGATTTAATTGATCAAGTGGTTGCGGTTTACTAAGTAAATATCCTTGATAACCAAAACAGCCACTATCCTTTAAAAATTCCAACTGTTCTTTAGTTTCTACACCTTCTGAGATTACCTTGATATCTACTAAACCAGTAATGTCAATTATATATTTTATAATAGCTTCATCTACAGCGTTTACTTTTATGCCATCAATAAATTTTTTATCAATTTTCAAAAAATCAAATTCAAAGTCTTTAATATAAGATATAGATGAATAACCTTTTCCAAAATCATCAATATATGTTTTAATATTTCTTTGCTTTAGTTCCTTTAATTTTTTATTTGTTTTATCAATATTTTCTAATGCTACAGTTTCTGTGATTTCTATACTAATATACGAAGGATCAATTTTAAACTCAGATGTGATACAATCAATTATAGAGATAAAATTATTATCCATAAAAAATAATGGTGATATGTTAACAGCTATGTTATAAGGCTCTTTTCCTGCTTCTACCCAATCACTAATTTGTTTACAAGCAAATTTTAATACTTGTCGATCAATTTCATCAATAACTCTGATCTCTTCAGCTAGAGGTATAAAATCATTTGGATAGATTAATCCATGTTTTGGATGATTCCACCTCACTAACGCTTCTAGACCAATTATTTCATTAGTTTGTGTATTGGCCTTAGGCTGATAATAGACAATTAACTCACCATTTTTAATTCCGTGTTTTAAATCTTCAATAATGAGATAGCGATTGTAAAAAGAGTCATTTAATCCTTTTGTATAAAAATAATATTTATTTTTACCTTCAGATTTTGCTTTATTCAACGCTAAATCTGATCTTTTCATTAATTTTTCTATAGTGGTACCATGTTCAGGATATAAAGCAATACCTATACTACAACTAACATTAACTTCTTTTTCATCTAATAGAATAGGCTCATTGATTTTTAAAATAATTTGATTAGTTAAAGTAGCTATGTCTTCTTTATAATCTATATTATTAATGATAATCACAAACTCATCACCCGATAGATGAATTACTAAATCATCGTGAACTACACAAGAATTAATTCTTTTTGATAATTCTTGTAATAATAAATCTCCATTTAAATGTCCTAAAAAGTCATTAACCAGTTTGAAGTCATCAATATCTAAAAACAAAAATGCACTTCGCTCACTAGTATTGATAATTCGATCAATACTACAGTATTCACAATTATCACAATTTTTATTAACTTTAAGCGGACAAGATCTCATAAGATAATTTCTATTTGGAAGATTTGTTAAGGAATCATAAAAAACCAATTTTTGAAGCCGTTTATCATATTCATTACGATGTTTTAATAAATCAAAAGTACCAAGTAAGTTCAGTATTAACCCAAATATCAATCCGACATATATATAATCAGAAAAAGTATTAGGAAAAATTTTAAAGACTTCAATTAAATGAAGAATCGACGTGACGGTATAAATAATAAATCCACACGTTAGTTTTTTTATATTTAAATCTTTTATTAAAATAACACAGTTAATTGCTAAAAGTAATAAAAAACTTCTGTACCAAAAATGTACTGAATCAAAATTAATTCTATATAAGTTATTTATAAAATTAATTAATGAAAGTAGTAATAATAAAAATAATGTTATGATTATTGATGTTTTTCTTGATGCTAGTGTGTTCTGCATGTTTTTTCCCCTTTTTTCGACAATTTTCATCATTTTTATTATATATCATTGAATTATTAAAGTAAAGAGTAGTATGGTTTATATTATAGAATAGAAAATCAAACAATAATAAAAAAAAAATAAATGATTCCGAATTTAATACCATTGTTTTAGATAAAAACGTGAGTATTTCAATCGATCCTTCATTAAAAATCTGAGATTTAAAAGAAAGTTTTTTATTTTGCAGGGTTTTAAAGATAAATTCTTTTCAAAATATTCTGTCATATCTTTTCAATTAATAATAAGTGAAGCAAATTATAAAAAATATTTTAATGATAAAGAATAGGTTATTAAAATAGATATGAATTCGTTCTAGTGGAAAAAGTTGAAAGTAATTATGTACTAACAATAAAAATAATATATAAAATAGTTGAAAAAAGTCCATTTATATTGTTATCTGAGAGTATCAGTGTTAGTATTATAAACGTGTATTCAAATGAATATTGATAAATATAGTAGATGAATTTATAGTTAACTATTCAAAAAAGGAGTAGCCATGAAAGAAATAATTTATAATAAGCTAGTGAGAGATAAAATACCAGACATTATTAAAGCTACAAATAGTAAACCCATTACCCATATAGCAACTATAGATGTTACAAAAGAATTATTATTGAAAAAGTTAGTTGAAGAATTAAATGAATTTAAAGCTACACCCAATGTGGAAGAATTAGCTGACTTATTAGAAGTAGTTGAAGCATTAGGTGCAATCTATAATTTAAACATGGAAGATGTATTCAATAAAAAAGCCCATAAAAAAACTACTCGTGGCGGATTTAGCAATCGAATTGTTTTAGAAAAAGTAATAGAGGAGGAATAAAATGAAATTAGTGTTTTTATATCAACCAGTAAAAAATATTGAAGAATCAATGGCTTACTATAAAGGAGTCCTTGGATTTGAAGAAGCATGGCGTGAAGGGGAACACACAGCTGCATTAAAATTACCTAATTCAGATGTAAAGTTAATGATTGAAGATGATGGATCTGAATCTGAGGTTGGAGGAATGTTCTTAGTCGATAGTGTAGACAAGTACTATAAGGAGAATAAAGAAAAGATCGAATTCGTGAAGAAACCAATGGATATACCACCAGGTAGGTATGCGACATTCAAAGATATTTCAGGTAATATAATTAGAATTCTTGATTTTTCAAAAGAATAAAAGAAAGGATTACATTTTTGTAATCCCATTATCATATTAGGGTTAATTGCCGTTATGATTAGTAAATATGCATGAACATTTAATGATTTTAAAAAAAATACCTTTAAAAGTAAAGATGAATTTTTTGATGAAAGAATATTCTTTGAATAAAATGGAAATTAATCATAAAAAAGGACTGTTTAAATTATCTAAACAGTCCTATTTATTTTTATCTAGTAACAGTTACAAGTGTTTGATTACCTGATGAATCAACACTACTATAAGTTAGTGGATATGTTCCTAACCTTTTAGTATTAACTTGACTGCTGTCAAGAGTAATAATTAAATTTGGTTCATAATTGTCAGTAACGGTTACTCCAGCAAGATAATCATAACTTGTTCTTATCATCATTGATATGTCTTTAGCGCCCACAATTACAGGATTTGTAGTGTCTACAACATGTACCATAATAGTTACTTGTGTTTCATTTCCTGATGAATCAGTTGCACTGTAAATTACCGGATAAGTACCTAAACTATTTAAATTAATTTGACTATTATCAACTGAAAAAGTGATTGATAAATCACGATTATCAGTTACAGTTACTCCATTTCGATAATCAAGAGTTGTTTTAACTTCTACTGTCAAATCTCTCGTTCCTGAAATTTCATGTCACTATAATTTCGATATTGACAATTAAAACAAAAAAGTATCAAATAAATTGATACTTGTTAATCATATAAAAAGTAAAATATAACTATCTTTATTATTCAATTTCAATAAATAAATCTTCTTCTGTGAGGTCTACATAATCATTTGTAGCGTTTGGTAAAGTTTTTAAATAATTCTTTAATTTTTTAGCCTTAGGTTTGAAAGTAAGGTAAGTCATACCTGTTATTACACCAACAGATTCAGGTACTGCTTTTGAAACACCTTTTGCAGATATTTCTTTGGTTAATTTTTGATCAAGTAGTGTTGCAACCTTATTAACGATTGGATCAATCGTTGTTTTTATTAAGTCTTTTTGTGCCTGTGTTTTTTCTAATTTAGCTGCCTTACTATAAGAAGTTCTACATATTGCCGAAGTAGCACCATGAACTCCAAACATAATGCCAATAAATAATGTGAGCTGATTCATGATTTCGTCATCAAACTCACGACTAGAAATATATAATTCATTCCAGCCATATAAATAAATTAGTTTTTGAACGATTCTAATGATATGACCAATATAAAGTAAAGTATCAGCTGTCACAGTTCCTAAAATTGAGAGTTCCTCAGGAATTCCAGCAACAGTAGAAATCACAGTAACTTGATTTGTTTCATGGTTAATACAATTTGTTGCGATTGTTTCAAGATCATTTACATGAATACCTGCATATAAAGGATTAAAAAGTATTGCTTTATCAACTATTTCAACCGGGAATTTTTTTGATAATTCTTGTAGTAAAAAATCAAGACGGACGATTCTTACACCAGGTAAATTCATTACTGATTTTAACACCATTTGAAATTGATCACTTGATGAAATATTGTTTTCTTCTGACATGTGAAATCCTCCAAATCAAAATATCCTATTTCATTATAATAGTCGTTTTATATAAATATGCCTATAAAATATAGAGAATAATATAAAAAAGTTATTCTTATATGCTTAATTATGTAGTATAATTAGAGAGATACCTCTAATTAATAACTTATCAGAAAAACTTTTGTTGAAAGGTAAGGTATTTTATATGAATTTAGGGCCTATTGATGTAAAAAAACTAACTGGAAAAGAAAATTTTACTTCAAATGATATTAAATTGGATCTTTCAATTAATGACTTTTGGAGTTGGAGCGCATCAGATGTATTAAACAATTCAATGCGTGGAATTCTTGCCGAGTTTATCGTCGCATCAGCACTTGATTTACTAGATAAACCAAGAATTGAGTGGAATGCATACGATTTAATTACCCAAAATGGTACGAGGATAGAAGTTAAATCTTCATCTTATTTACAATCTTGGCTTCAATATGGATATTCTAGTATCAGCTTTGATATTAGACCAACATTAGCTTGGGATCCTATAGCTAATTCATATACACATATTCCAACTAGACAATCAGATATATATGTGTTTTGTTTACTAAACCACAAAGATAAATTAACAGTTGATCCAATAAATATGGACCACTGGGAATTCTATGTCGTATCAACAAATGAAATCAATGATAAATGTATGAATCAAAAAACAATTAGTTTGAGTTCAATCTTAAAACTAGACCATAAATTTGTTATCTATCAAAATCTTGCTGAAATAATAAATAATATGATTATAAATAATCACAAGGAGTGATTGAAATGGCTTATGACTTATCAAGTTATTTAGTTGTTGGGATATCATCTAGTGCTTTGTTTGACTTATCAACCGAACATAAAATCTTTGAAACAAAAGGGTTAGACGAGTATTTAAAGTATCAATCTGAACACGAAAAAGATATTTTAAAACCAGGTCCAGGATATAAGTTAGTTCATAATCTATTAAGATTAAATGAACTCATTCCTAATAAACGTTTAGTAGAAGTGATCATTATGAGTCGTAATAGTGCAAACTCTAGTTTACGCTTTTTTAACTCAATTGAGCACTATGGTCTAGATATCGTTCGTGCCGCATTAACTAGTGGTATGCCAATTAAGCCCTATTTTGATGCTTTTAATATAAACTTATTTTTATCTACTAATGGTGAGGATGTTCAAGACGCGATTAATGCGAATATCGCAGCTGGAATTATATATAATAATCATCAAAATTATCAAGAAAATAAAAACCAGATTCGGATCGCTTTTGATGGCGATGCAGTGTTATTCTCGGATGAATCTGAACGAATCTATCAAAAGGAAGGTTTAGAAGCATTCGCTGCACATGAAAAAGCTAATGCCCTTAAACCGCTTCCTGAAGGTCCATTTGCTCGCTTTTTGAAGTCAATTTCGCTTATTCAAAACGAGTTTCCACTGGATCACGCACCCATTAGAACGGCTTTAGTTACTGCTAGAAGTAGTCCCGCTCACGAAAGAGTGATTCGGACATTACAAGTGTGGAACGTAAAAATTGATGAAGTCTTCTTCTTAGGTGGTGTAAGAAAAGCTGAAGTATTAAAAGCATTTGGTGCTGATATCTATTTTGATGACCAAGATGCTCACTTAAAATATTCAGTTGATGTTGTACCATCAGCACGTGTTCCATATAAAAATATTCAAGAACAAATTAGTATTTTTGATGACAATGAAAAGAAGTAGTGTATACATCACCTTATTTTTACCGTAAAGGTTATACGACTAATTGTATTAAAACGTTCAGTCATCATCTTCTTATTGAGGGAGATAAATTTTGTGCCTTATTTACTATTTAGGTAATTCCATTTATCAAAAGAATCGATATTAACAAATCTTTGATTTTGATGAATATAGTTTTAATTAACAAAAAAAAGCCACATAGGGGAAAGGCGAACCAAATGTTACTAAAAAACAATGGTATCCAAATCAGTTAGCTCGTGAAAGAAGAAGGAAATGCATTAGTTGACTATGATTGGGATTGGTCTATGACCCCACCTAGACAG
>JARDZP010000164.1 GCA_029240795.1 Haloplasmataceae bacterium
ATATCTATACACACGTAAAAAGTCCAAATACACTCGGTTTTGTATAGAACCTTGCATATTTTGGACTTCTACAAATGAATCTTAATGGAACAATAGCATCCGTTACTTCCATAAGATTTATTCATTATCACTCTTAGAAATAATTCGTAACACATAATAAACTAAAGGAAGTCCACAAATCATTAATAATATAAATCCCATAAATCTAAAAAATGTATTTACGTGTTCAAGAATGCTTTCCCAAAAGAAAAAATGGGGAATTGGCATTATCATTAAAGCAAAACCAACCATAAATCCATAGAAAAAGGTTCTTTGTTTATCTATTTATGACACCACCTAATTTAAAATTTCCCAAAAGAGTTACTTCACTTATTACAAATGCTAATTTCAGAGAATAAGGTTTCATTTAAAGAAAAATACTTCTTCAAGTAAAGCTCACTTTAGTTGCATCATCTTTTTCTTTTTAGTAAGCGATTTATTCCAAACACGATAACAATTATTGAAATTGATAAGGTAATAAAATTACTAACAGGAGTTAGTAAACCAAATAGAAATATTAAAATACCCAAAATTATTATACCGATATCCAAAATATTCCTCCCCCTTTAATAGATATTTTACCATAAGTGAACAATACCCACTTTAATAATTCTGCCTCTTAAAAGAATTAGAAAAGGAGCTGACTTGGCAACCACACAGTGCAACTAACCTGCTTCGTTTATTTGAAGAAGAAAAAGGCATTACCCTTGTTCCAGTAATGCTCTCCGTTAGTTCAAGTAGGTGTCATTATAAATTCTTATTCATAACTATCCTATTCTCATTTATTGTATAGTTATTTTTTTTATAAAATGCCTCTGCAAGTCCTTCATTTGCAGTTAATAAATAAAGACTTTGAATATTTATCTTCTTCAGTTCATCTTCTAAACAAGAGAGTAGTTTTGAACCATAACCTTTGCCTTGGATTTGATTATTTATACAAAGTTCAGCCAAATAAAAAGTTAATCCTGTATACGTTTTTTTACTATTTCCTGCAATAAAACCAATTAAATCACCATTTTCGTATAATGAAAATCCTAAGAATTTAGGGGTTTGTATTAAATCAGTAAGCCTTTCTTTAGCAGCTTGATATGTCCAAGTTTCATTCCAGGGTTCACTATTAAAAACGTTAATATAGAGTTCAATACATTGTTCCATTTTCTCAATTGTAATTGGTATCATTGTTTCCGCCACAATAAACTCTCCTTCCAACAATAAAATTGTTTTTAATTATCTATCAGATACTCCTTCTACATTGTTGAACTAACCCGCCCTTAGATTACACTTAATAAAGCAAATAGACCGAGATCATAAGGGATGTATAAAATCCCGTATAATCACGGTTTTATCGGATTGATAGTAAGGGGAGTTTAGCATCCGTTAATGAAATAAGGAAATTTATATAATCTTACCAGTGTACTTGAAGTTTATTACCATTTGGATCATAAAAGTTGAAAAAGGCATGACCATTATCTTCTTGTATATCCTCCACCTTAACTTGATTATTAATTAGGTGTTGATGAAATTCAGGTAATTCTGGGCTTGTAAAGCCGATAATAAAAGCTGATTCATCATTAACTGTAAAATGAGCAAATGTGTCATCGGCAGTTGGAACTAAGATAAGTAAAAAAGGTCCCTCATTTACTTTAATAATCGCAAATGGATCATCAGTAATGCTTAACAACTGAAACCCTAATACATCTCTATACCATTGTGCAGATTGTTCTAAATCTTTTACAGGAATTCTAATATAATGTACTTGTTCAATGAATGATTTACCCATATTTACCTCTCCTTAATTTAATCTGGTATATCAAGTTATTCCCTATTTATTTACCTATTCCCTTCCAATTTAATTAATTTGCCTACTTACTTTACTAGATTTATCGCAAAAAAGCCGAGATTAACGAGTTTAAATGAATAAAAACTCGTATAAATCCCGGCATTCTGTATAAACAGCATATGCTGCAATCGCATCCGTTACTTCCATAAGCACTTACTGTTATTTCAATACTATTTCTTTTGTTACTGCTGAATAAATGTAATACTAGGGTAGTCCTTGCCTATTTCAGCTTTTACTTTCTCTGTTAATTCCTTGCCTACTTTATTATGTAAATCCATTGGTATCTTCTTATAATCACGAATCCAGTTAAATAATTCATCTTTTAGTTCATCAGAAAGTGTGAAATCATCAATATCTAGGTTTTCACCACAAACATTACACCAAATTGGATCCGCACTGAAATCAGCCTCAATTTTTAATGTGGGATGGTTGCATTCTTCTCTTGATGAGAAGCTATTGAAGAATTTTCTTATATTCATATGTTCTTCTCCCTTTGCTGTCTTTTCATAAGATTTTCACAGGAATGATCTAAATTGTATTGAACAATCGCTCACCGTTAGTTACACAAGATAAACATGTTTTTTCCTTAATTTCTATCAAAACTTATTTATTTCTTAAAGAATAAAAATGGTTTATTGTGATTTCAACATCGTGATCATTCTTAATTTCAATTAAATTACGAAGCTTCATATTCCAGCAGGATAGATTCAAGGATTCGGATAAAATCCTTCCTATTTTCAACATATCTCCAATACTTCCGTCTTCGTTAAAAATGTTAGTTCTGAGTGATATTATGTCAGCCTTTTCATCCTTTGTACCCGAATTAAGTTCAATCTCAATTTTAGACTTTCCATTGTCATATACAAAGTAACATTCATCATCGAAAGAGTACCA
>JARDZP010000165.1 GCA_029240795.1 Haloplasmataceae bacterium
ATGTAATTTTATCCGCATGATTAAATAAAGGGCTACTCGCAAATGAAACGAGTAGCTCTTCATTATCTCGTGTAATGTCCTAACTTGAGAAAGAACCATGAAATTGTTGTTAGTCTTTTTTTCTATTTAGATGAATTATTTTTAACAGGTTATGATTGCCGAATGAATTTTTATTAGAAAATGTAAATGAGCAGGAAATAAAGAAATTTCGTAGTGATAGAAAAAAGAAAGAAAGAAAAGAAAAGCGAGACAACTTAAAGTTGATCCTTTAAGTTTATTTAAATTTATAGAGAAAATTTCAACAGAAGATAAGTGTTATAAATATTTGAAAGATAAGTTATGGATAAATGGGTTACCCACTTGTCCTTTTTGTGGTTGTTATCATGGTATAACTAAATTAAAATATCAATATCCTGTTATTGAAAGATTTAAGTGTAATAATTGTGGGGAAAAGTTTACTATCAAAATAGGAACTTTAATGGAAGGTAGTAAACTACCTTTGAAAAAATGGTTATTAGCAATATTCTTAATGAATGAACAAAAGAATAGTATTTCTTCTTGTCAGTTAGCCAAAGAATTAGGATGCACGCAAAAAACAGCATGGTTTATTAAAACAAGATATATGAATAATAACAATCCAATAACTTCTGATGAAGCATTTCAAGAAAGTATTTCTATTAATTGTAATTTGACGTTTAATTAAAGTCATATATATATATGAAAAAGAATATATCAAAAAGGATTGATACATTCATAATGAGAAAAGGTTTAAGTTGAATCACTGTTAATTCTAACGATTAGTAGACAAAATTATCTACTTTTATTCTATTTTCCAATTAATTGGATCTATATTATTTTTTAGTAAAAAATTGTTAATCTTAGAAAAATGTTTACAGCCTAAAAAACCTCGATATGCAGATAATGGTGAAGGATGTGAACTTTTTAATATTAAGTGGATTGGATTGTTTATTAAAGATTCCTTTTTTTCAGCATCCTTTCCCCAAAGTACATAAACAATTGGTACATTTCGATCATTTAAGATTGTTATAATTTTATCTGAGAAAACCTCCCAACCCAAATTTCGATGTGATCCTGGCTGATTTTCTCTAACAGTTAAAACTGTATTTAACAGAAGAACGCCTTGTTCTGCCCAATTCTCTAAATTCCCATGTTGTGGATAACTGAGGTTTAAATCATTTTTTAATTCAATAAAAATATTTTGTAACGATTTTGGAATTTTTTCATCCTTAGGAACAGAGAACGCTAGTCCATGTGCCTGATTTTGATTATGATAAGGGTCTTGACCTATAATCACAACTTTAACATCTTGAAAACTCGTTAATTTTAACGCGTTAAATATATCTTCATACTTTGGATAAACAATATAATTTTTGCACTCTTTTTTAATATAAGACAATAGCTCTTTAAAATAAGGCTTCTTAATTTCATCACTTAATAAAATATCCCATTGATTATTAAACATACTTTCCTACTTTAATTCATTTTCTTCAATAATACTATTTATATTTGAGTCCTTTTTGCTTGTAAATATTGTCTTAAAAACTAAACCTTTATCTAAATATCTTTTTAAAGATGATGTAACAATACCTACTAAAACACCGGTTCCTATAGATATTGGTATTAACCATAATAATGAAAACGCAACAGTATCTAGCCAAAAATTAGTGAAAGTTAATGCTATGATTTGACCAATTGTATGAGTAATAGCTCCTGCTATACTTACTCCAATTGTACTCACATTTTTTTTACCAAATCTTACCAAAACGTACATAACCAAATAACTTAAATATGTTCCCACTGAACCAATTATAAAAATTTGAGGATTTCCCAAAATAAGGCCAGTAATTATATTTTTTAATGTAACTAATAATAAAGAATCATAAAAGTTCAAATAATATAGTGCAGTGAGTACAATTATATTTGCTAGACCTAACCTTATTGGATATAATGCTGCTGAAAGGGTTCTGTCTACCATTCCCAAAACTACACATAATGCGACTAACAATGCAATCAATACAAATCTTTCAGTTTGATTTCTTTTTCCCATGGCACTTAACCTTTCTTTTTTTATTTACATTTTATTATAACATATATTATTAAAAAGATAAATTTGTTATAATGTAAATATAAAATACAGTTTTTAGGAGGAAATAATGACGAATTGTTTATTTTGTAAAATAATTAACGGTGATATCCCCTCAGTAAAAATATTCGAAAATAATGATATTATTGCTTTCTTAGACATATCTCAAGTTACTAAAGGACATACATTAGTAATTCCTAAACATCATTATGAAAATGTATTTCAATTAGATGGAGATACGATCGCAAGCATTTTTAGACCTATACCCAAAATAGCTGAAGCCATAAAATCAGCTTTTAATGCTAATGGTATTAATATAATTAACAATAACGGAGAAGTAGCTGGGCAAACTATTTTCCACTATCACGTCCATATTGTTCCTCGCTATAACGAAGATGACGGATTTAGAGCTATTTACACTAATCATATGGACAAATATTCTCGTGAAGATTTAGTTGAATTCGCTAAAAGAATTACTGATAATATTAAAGACTAATAATGACCCTATTATGACTAAGTCATTAACTTAAGATGACTTGACAAAAAAAGGCATATACGATATTGCTAAGGTTCTTTCTTAACTTAGGGTAGCGAGCATTATAATATAAGACTATTCTTTCAACTTCAGAATAGCCCTATATTAAGTCACGCAAATTAAAATTAG
>JARDZP010000166.1 GCA_029240795.1 Haloplasmataceae bacterium
TAAATTATAGATATTAACTAAAGTTACATCAATTTTTTATTAATACACAAACTAATAAAAAATAGGAGGTATTATGGATAAAATCAAAATAATATTAGCTGCATTATTTAAATATATATTTACTACGATTATATCTTTTGTAATTATTGATGTTTTTTTTGAAAATCTGCTTATACATGTACTAATTATTTCACTCATAATAACGATTATTAATTATTTTATTGGTACATTAATGATCTATAAATATCTTGATTTTTTACTTTCGTCAATTATTATTGGTATTATAGATGGAATTATAATCTATTTAGCATCAAAGATTATAGATGGTTTTTCAGTAAAATTCTCAATAATTCTGGTATATATAATAGCCATCGCAGTATTCGAATATTATTATAATAAATATATTTATTCATATTTAGCTTAGAAAGGATGATTTTATGAAACTTAGATATTCATCAATCTTAAGATTTTTAATTATTTTATTGATTACTGTAATCGCATTTAGATGGTTAGATGATAATTCACTCGGCTTTCTGTTTGTTATTGCGTTAATAAGCACTATTATATTTAATGTTATTATTGGCGATGGATTTTTTTTACCAAAATTTGGTAATATTACTTCTTCAGTGATTGAAGGAATATTAGCACTTATATTTGTTTATATCATTGATTTAATCAGTGAAAACTTTAATACTGAACTATATAATTACCTTATTTTTGCAATTCTATATATTATTTTTGAATATTTATTCCATCGTTATTTATTTTCTAAAGAAAAGGTAAAGTTATAGTTAAATTCAATGACTTTAAAAATTATTAGAACTCTAGGAAACTAGAGTTTTTTTAAATTTAAATAAATGATTATTGCTTAACTAGAAAAACTATTAGAGAGTTGATTAATAAACCTACAAAAACTTTACTCTTAATTGATGGAGAAATAATAGATGAATATAAATCGATATTTGGTATGGGAACCATTACTTTATCAGGTTTTAACGAAGGCGAGCTAGTAAAAGCAACGATTTATCAAGGTAAAATTAGGTTGATTTGTTACATAACTGTTGACTAAATCATTGTTCTTGATGACACTTACCAACATTTGAATGAAAATCCTACTAAAAATGAACCTTAAGTGCTAAACAAATCATATGTCTTTTATTTGGGATTGGCTTTATTTTAGTAATCATTATTTCTTACTTTTATAATAGGACTTATATGAATCATTGTTCGATCTTTCTTGTTATTTCAAAATCAGATTAAAGATATTTCATGCATTTTTAAATAAAAAAAACACTTATCGAAAGATAAGTGTGTCATGATTAAATCACATCATTATAATTTACTTTATTAATCTTTAAATTATTATTATCATACTCTAATAAAGTAATACTACAATTAGTTAGAGGTATTTTAAAGTTATAATGTTCTGGTTCAATCACTGAAACAGCTGCTTTAATCGTATGTGAATGACATACAATAATTATGTTTTTATCAGGATTTTTAACACAAACTTCAATTAAACCATTATAAACTCTTTGTTTAATTGTTTCTTCTTTTTCAAGTCCTTCTAAATTATCTTCATGAACAAAATGAATATATTCCTTTACATTTTTCCCATCAGCTACACCAAAGTTCCGTTCTATAAAAGCACCATTTGTGATAATTTCATCTTTGTAGTTTAACTTGTCCGCAATAATTTGTGCGGTTTCTCTCGCTCTTGATAAAGGTGATGAAATAATTAAATCAAATTTTAGATTTTGAAAAAGATTAGCTGTGGTTATTGCCTGTTTTCGACCTAATTCATTTAATGGAATATCAAGTTGTCCTTGAATAATAAGATTTTTATTATAATTTGTTTCTCCATGTCTAACTAAAGCAATTAATGTCATAAATATTTCTCCTTTATATTTAACATCAATATTATAACATATAATAATGATGATTTGAATATATCATGATATAATAGTGATAAATGGAATATAAAGGAGATTGACTTTTTTTATGAGAATGGTAGATTTAATTTACAAAAAAAGAAATAATTTGGCTTTATCTGAAGCAGAAATAAATTGGATTATTAAAGGTTATACGGATGGGACAATACCTGATTATCAAATGTCTTCATTTGCGATGGCAATAGTATTCAATAATATGAATGATGAAGAACGTTTCTTTTTAACAAAAGCAATAGTTGATAGTGGTGATACATTAGATTTAGCTCATGTTTTGGGCAAAACAGTTGATAAACATTCTACTGGTGGAGTTGGGGATAAAACATCACTCGCATTAGGACCATTGGTTGCTAGTTGTAATGTGAAACTTGCGAAAATGTCAGGACGTGGCTTAGGTCATACAGGTGGAACGTTAGATAAACTTGAATCTATTCCTGGTTTTCATATTGAGTTAAGTGAAGAAGAATTTATTAATAAAGTTAATGATATAGGGATTGCGATTATCGGTCAATCAAAAAATATGTGTCCGGCTGATAAAAAACTATATGCACTTCGTGATGTAACAGCTACAGTTGAATCAGTACCTTTAATTGCTTCATCGATCATGAGCAAGAAAATCGCTGCAGGAGCTAATACTATTGTATTAGATGTTAAAGTTGGTTCTGGAGCATTTATGAAAGATGTTGAAAGTGCGAGAGAATTATCTCAAGCAATGGTTAATATTGGTAAACAATTTCATCGTAATGTTTCTGCGGTCATTACGAATATGGATGAACCATTAGGTGAAGCGATTGGTAATAGTCTAGAAGT
>JARDZP010000076.1 GCA_029240795.1 Haloplasmataceae bacterium
ATAAACCTAAAGTAAATAAATCCAATTATATCGCAGAAGGTGCGATAATCGTTGGAAAAGTAAGATTAGGTGCTAACACAAGTATTTGGTTTAATACTGTGCTTCGTGGTGATGATCATAGTATTGTTATTGGTGAAAACACCAATATTCAGGATTTAGTGTATATTCATACCGCAAAAGACAACCCAACAATCATTGGTAATTTTTGTTCTGTTGGACATCTCGCAGTTATTCACGGATGTACTATTGGCAATAATAGTTTAATTGGTATCAATTCAACTATTTTAGATAATGCAAAAATTGGTAATAATTGTATTATTGGAGCTAATAGTTTGGTCACTGCTAATACAATCATTCCTGATAATTCTTTGGCGTTTGGCAATCCTGCTAAAGTGATTAGACCACTAACAGAAGAAGAAATTAATAAAAACAAAATGAACGCAGATCATTATACTTCACTTGCTGCATCCTATTTAAATAAAAGTGAGAAATTTCATAAAGTATAATCAATCACCTACTTTATTTGGAAATCATATTATGTTACGAAAACCGGAAGAAAAAGACAAAAAGATAGTATAAAATGAGGAAGAATATAAAAAAATCGGTATTATTTCTAATACCGATTTTTTGTTTATATAATTGTTTTTAATTATTAATCTCTACGATTTGCTAGAATTAATAATAAACGAAGTACTTCAATATATAACCAAACTAATGTAACAATTAAACCAAGTGATAATTGCCATTCATATTTTTTAGATAATTGGTTATCAACAGCTCTTTTACAATCATCGAAGTCAATTAATAAGCTAAATGAAGCTAATAGAATAATTAATATTGAAAATACTAACATTCCACTTTGTCCTAATCCACCTAATAAGTTGATTTGAAAGAATCCTAAGATAAAATTAAATAAATAGAAGAATAATAACCCAAACATTGCTGTATAAACAATATTACGGAATTTATTTCCTACTTTAAATATTCCTGTTGAATAACATACTAATAAAAATAAAAAGATAGCGAATGTTATTGAAACTGCGTTAGCTACAATGCTAGTAGCGTTAATATCGCCTTTTCCTACTGCTAATTGTACAACAACAGAGATTGAACCTAAAGTGATACCTTCAAATATTGCATAAATAACTGAAAATATTGGCGATCTTTTTAAAGACACTGAACCAACAATAACAGAAACAAACGTTACGATAGATGAGACAATTAATAATCCCATTAACTTATCAGCTAAAGCATCAATATTCATCCAAATAATTGAAGCTACCACAAAGACAATTCCAAGTAGAAATGCCGATTTAAAAGCAATCCCTGTAAAAGATGCGGTTTCTCCTGTTACATATGATCGACTATATTCTGAATCTCCCGATTTAATATCGTTTAATACTGGATTTCTAGTTTCAAACATAAATATAACCTCCTTATGTTATATAATTATTATAACACTATGTTTATTATACCTCAATAATATCACAAATAATATTAAAAATAACACAATTATTACATAATTTTGAACTAATTATATAATAATTCATCAAATAAACTAATTTGATTTGACTCTGTTAAATGATCTAAACATCCTAATTCACCAAGTTTTTCAATTAATGTTTTTGATAAACTCGTTCTTTTTGATAAATCTTCTTTTGAAATAAAAGGTTTTTCAATTCTTGCTTCAACAACGGAATTCGCTACGTTTACACCTAAACCATCAATTGCTGAAAAAGGAATAATTAACCCTTTTTCATCTTCAGTTATCACAAATTCACTAGCGCTTGACTTATCTAAGTTAACCTGTTGAAAATAAAAACCACGTTCAGTCATCTCTAATGCCAATTCTAAAATTGTTATTAAAGATTTTTCCTTTTCACTAGCTTCAAAGCCTTTTTTATTTATTTCCAATATTTTATTTCTAATAACTTCTGCACCTTTAACTAATACGTTCACATCAAAGACATCTGCTCGTTTTGAGAAATACGCTGCATAATAATGAATTGGCATATTCACTTTAAACCAAGCAATCCGAATTGCCATCAATACATAAGCTGTCGCATGGGCTTTAGGGAACATGTATTGAATTTGTCCACATGACCAAATATACCAATCAGGAACATCTTTTTCTTTCATGATTTTCGTATATTTTTCCCATTTTTCTTTTTCTTTACTTGGTTTTCCTTTACGAACAAACTCCATTATATCAAAAGCTTGCTTAGGTTCTAATCCCCAATACATTAAATTAACCATAATATCATCACGACAACCAATTAATTCTTTAAACTTTATTTCACCATATTCAGGATATTTGCCATCTACTAAGTCTTGAGCGTTATTAGCCCATACGTCTGTACCATGCGATAAACCAGATATTTTAACAAGTTCGGCAAAAGTACTTGGTCTTGTGTCCTCTAACATATTACGAACGAAAAATGTTCCAAACTCAGGTACACCATAAGAACCCGTATTTGACATAATCTTATCAGGGGTAACACCAAGCGATTCTGTTGAGCAAAATAGTTGATATACTTTAGGGTCATCAATGGGTATATCTTTAGGGGAAATACCTGTTAGATCTTCAAGATAACGAAGCATCGTTGGATCATCATGACCTAATATATCTAACTTTAATAAATTATCATGAATGGAGTGGAAATCAAAGTGGGTCGTTCTAAAGGCATTATCGCCATTATCAGCAGGGTACTGAATTGGGGTAATATCGTAGATTTCCATATAATCAGGCACAACGATAATACCACCTGGATGTTGCCCTGTCGTACGCTTCGCCCCTTCACACTTAGCTGCTATTCTTCTTATCTCCGGTTCTCGTTTATGAATTTCACGTTTTTCAAAATAACCTCTTACATAACCAAAGGCGGTCTTTTCAGCTACGGTACCAATTGTACCGGCTCTAAAAGCACGATCAAACCCGAACACTTCTTGACAAAAAGCATGTGCAC
Source organism: Haloplasmataceae bacterium (assembly GCA_029240795.1). Classification (GTDB taxonomy): domain Bacteria; phylum Bacillota_I; class Bacilli_A; order Haloplasmatales; family Haloplasmataceae; genus JARDZP01. The sequence continues at coordinate 2,967 of JARDZP010000076.1, forward strand.
GTGGTTGATATTCACCTGAGAAGTTTAAATCTATATCGGGTACCTTATCTCCTTCAAATCCTAAGAAAGTTTCGAATGGGATATCATGTCCATCCTTTTTCAGATTTGTCCCACAAATTGGACATGACGCATCTGGTAAATCAAAACCAGAATCGACTGTATCTAATACAACTTGTAAGTCTTTTTCAATTTCTTTAATTTGATATCGTGTTTTTTCTTCTTCATTCATTTTAAATGAACTAAAATTACAATTAGGACACTTGTAATGTGGAGAAAGGGGATTAACTTCAGTAATATCCATCATCGTTGCGACAAATGATGATCCTACTGAACCCCGTGAGCCTACTACATAACCATCATCTAGTGATTTTTTTACTAACATGTGGGATATATAATAAATAACCGCAAATCCATGTTTAACAATACTATTGACTTCTTTATCTAAACGATCTTTAACAAAAGGAGGTAATGTTTCACCATAAATTGAAGTCGCTTTTTCATAACATAATTCGCGCAATTTATTATCAATACTTGGTATACCTTTTTCTTTTAAGAAATCATCCTTTGGAGTATATAATTTATCTTTAATCGCTTTTATAACTTCGATTTGACTCACGATCTTTTTCGGATTATCGATGATAATCTCTTTCGCTAAATCAGTGGGTAAAAAACTGAAATCTTTAAACATTTCATCAGTTGTACGAAAATGCATGGATGGTATTTCTTTAATATCACTGTTTGCTAATGGATGATAACCCCCACCTGTTTGTGGTGTATCAATGTAAATTTCACGATAAATTTTATCTTCTCTGTCTAAGTGATGAACATCACCAGACGCTACGACTGGAATTCCTAATTCATTTCCAGCTCTAATAATTTTTTTAATCGTATCTATAATATGTTCTTTTGCTACACCAACAGTATCAACTAAATGTGAATATACTTCAGGTGGCTGAACTTCCAAATAATCGAAATATTTTGCTACCTGAAGTAATTCATTATAATTTCTTTCAAGTGCAGTCTTAAAAACTTGACCCTCGACACATGAACTGCCTACAAAAATATTATCTCTATGAACATTTAAAAAAGATCGTAAAACACGGGGCTCTTTATGAAAATGGACTGTATGTGAATCAGATACAATTTTAAATAAATTTTTTAATCCCGCTTCATTTCTAGCAAGTAATGTAACATGCTTTGGAATTTGATGTTTATAAGCATCACCTATTAAATTATTAATTTCATGATGATAATTGATATTATTCTTTTCCATGTCTTTTAATAAATGTAAAAATACTTCTGCAGTGGCTTTTGTATCATAAATAGCTCGGTGGTGCTGTGTTAATTCAACCTTAAAAAATTTTGTTAATGCTTTAAGATTAAATCTTTTTAAATCTTCACCATATCTATTTCTAGCATATTCTAGTGTGTCTATTACAGGATTATCACATTTACCAATTTGATATTTATCATAAGCTTCATCAATGTGCGACATATCAAATGTCGCATTATGAGCTACCATGATCGCATCTCCACAGAATTCTTTAAATTTAATTAAAACATCAGGAATTTCAGGTGCGTTCATAACATCTGAATCCTTGATATTTGTTAATTCTATAATTTTAGAACTTAATTTTCGATGTGGATTACAAAACGAATTAAATTCTTCTGCCATATGTCCATTTTTAATTTTTACCGCAGCAACTTCGATAATATTCTCATAATTCACGGAAAATCCAGTTGTTTCTAAGTCAAAAACAACGTATTCAGCATCTTTTAATAATATTTCTTTTTCATTCCAAGCAATTTTAGCTTCATCTTCGACGATGTTAACTTCAACACCATATATGGGTTTGATGTTTTTACCTTTTGTAGAATTATACAATTCCGGTAATGCATACATTCCATGATGATCAGTCAAAGCGATGGCTTCATGATTATACGTTAATGCTCTTTCAACATATTTGCTAATGGGTACTACACTATCTAGATTAGACATGTTAGTGTGTACGTGTAACTCAATCCGTGTTTCACCATTAAAGCCTTTATCAATATATGTTTTCTTTTCGATAGGATTATCTAAAACTTCACCTGTGTTACAAAATAAAATAACTTCTTTTCGATAGTCATCATATTTTGGATTACCTTTTAATTTAACATAATTACCTAATTTAAATACTGAATCATAATATTCTATTTGATCATTATTTTTAACAAATACTTTTACAGAAATAGAATCATTATAATCAGTAATCGCAAAATCAATCATGTGCGTACCTTTAGATGTCGTTTTTGTATCACATGCAAAGATATAACCTTCTATCACATATTCGACTTTTGCTGCATGCAACTCTTCTTGTGATAAAGGAATGTTTGAAATGGGTTCTGAGTTCGTTTTAATTTGTGAACCCACTTGTGTTTCACTATAAGTACCTGATTGTCTTCGATAATAACCATTATCATTACTTTTGTTTTCTACTACTTCAACTTCTTTTTTACTCTCAGCTAATTGTTGAGAAAATAATAAGTCTTGTTCTAATTTGCGTTTATCGATATCTTCAAATGTACATGTACCATTTTCTGATAAACGTACATTAAATTTATTTAATAGTCCAATTGAATTAAACATCTTTTCAATTGGCGCTTTAAATCGTTCTTCAATTAATTTTTTTTGTTGTTCTGATTTAATTTCAATATATAATGCTTCACCGTCAAATTGAACATGATAATCATCCAGTGCAATAATAGAATTATCATCTAATAATAATAATTGCTTAACTACATTAAAATAACCAAATAAATTGTAGTCTTTATTCTTATTATTGATTATAGTATTAAAATTAACTTGTTTAACATCTTTTATTTGTTTAAATCTATTAATTAGTCTTTCATAGAAATAATAACAATCATGAGGTTCTAATAACTCTGACATTTCAAAATAAAAAGTATAAATGTAATCATTTTTATTTATTTCTAAATTTTTTAAAATACATCCTTCATATTTATCTAAATCAGTATTTATATTTAATTGTGTCAATAATATTCTAAAATACTTGTCCATTCTATCTACATCCTTATTTGACAAATCATGATATATTATAACATAAAAATCCATAATTTAAAAATTATTTTCGTTTATCTCCAATTGTGTTATAATATTATCGAGGTGAGAAAATGTTTTTAAACGCTATCGCAATATTTTTTTTAATTCTATTTTTAATAAAAATTTTAAGTCCGAACGTTTTCCCAGTGATTCGAAGATTTTTTAATCATTTATTAACTTATATTAATGAAATATTTAAAATCCTCTTAAATAGTTTCTTACGTTCGATTACTTTATTAATCACAAAAACTGTATTTGTTGTAGGTATCGTCGTATTAGCTACATTAGTTATTTCGACTGTCTATACTACAATTAAATATCCAAATATAATGGAAATAAAAACTTGGTTTTTTCATTTTAAAGACAATATATTAAATATATACGTCTATACTTTCTTTTTAGGTACATATATCTTAGGAATAATGGATTATTTAAAAGATAAAAGTACAATTTCATCTAAATTTATGAGTTATATTGAAACTCAATTTAGAAACAAAAATCAGAAACAATATGTTTATGATGAAGAAACTAAAAAATATATATATAAGTAGATTAAAATAGAAAAAGAAATACATTGTAAAATTGTATTTCTTTTTTTGAATTTATATAATCATATACTAAATCTTAGGGTTATTATTAAAATTTAAAGGAAAATGATTTTTTGGGTCATATGCCGCAAATTCATAACCACTTTGAATAAAGAATTCGATTACAATAGGTAATACTTTAACAGTAATATTAAGTTCATGAAATAGAACTACGAGAGAATCTCTATTATCTAATATGCTAAGAGAATAACTAATATTTTTCATTACTTCTTCATTTGTTTTTGAATTCCAGTCTTGAGAATCAATATTCCAATCCCATTGCTTAATATTCAAATTAATAATATCATCCATATAATCATTACTAAATATTTTCCCATCAGAATATGGCGGTCTTATAAGTGTACTTTGTAATCCAGTTATTTTAAATATCAATTTTTGTTCTTCTATAATTTCATTGATGAAATTATTACTTGCATTTTTTTGTCTATATAAAAAATTATAATTATGACTCATAGTATGCATTCCTATATAATGTTTGTTTTCAATTAATTGTTTTAAAATAGTTTCATTTTGATTTTTAATGTTATAACCCACAACAAAAAAGGTTGCTTTTATATTATAGTCTTTTAATATATTCATTATAGTTTTAGTGTTATTTGATGGACCATCATCAAATGTCAAATATACAACTTTTTTATTAATAGTAATCGTCTCAATATCTTTAGATTCTGAATTCAAGTGAGTGACTAAAATTAAATTGTTCAATACAAAAGTAAGGAATATTATCATAAAATATTTAATCATAATTATCACCATATTTATTTTTAACATTAATCTAAAAATTATTAAATAATAAAATGGTAATAAAAGATATAAAGAAATATCTAAATAAAGATCTTCACATTTAATTTTAACTCTTCAATAATATCTTTAATTAAATATAAATCATCTAATTGATTATCAAACGTCCTTTTATCAAATTCACTAAATAGTGGTGGTTCAAATCGATCTTTATCATTATGAATTCCGATATGTAATTTGTTGTTCATTAATCCAATAAATAAATCACCTTCATGTCTTTTTTCTAATTCTAATAATTTTTCCATAAAATGTGGTGTTAAAAGATAAAATGTTTCTTGTTCATTATCTGAATAGATTCTAAATTGTTTATTAAATACTGTACTTTCTAATTTAATCTTTTTACATTCTTCTGGCATAGCGATGCTTCTCTCAGTGATTATTGTTTTGGTATTAAAATTTTTATTAAAATCAAAGATATACAATTGTCCGTGACAAATAGGTACATAATTAATCGTTTTACCTGTACTGACATAATAACCAATTCTAACATCTGAGGATGTAAATAAAACTTCATTAAATTTACCACTTACAGTATCTTCAGAACTAAATGAGGTAAAATCACCAAACATTTCAGTTGAATATACCAAATCTTTATCAATTCCTTTTTCATTATAGGTAATATTGTCACCAAATTGTTTTAAAGCTAATGGTATTAATGTATTTTTAAATGATTTTTTATATTTTTTAGATAATATAGTATTACCTACTAAAATTGTAAAAACACAGATTCCTATTAACACAATAAGCAATACCTTTTTTTCAGTTATTGTTTTTGATAATAATATAATTAATATAAATACTAAAACAAAAACTGAAATGTCTAAAATGGTAATTTTTTTTTCAGTTTTTTCTTTTAATTCATTTAATTCTTTAATAACTTGTTCTATATCCATAATTACCCTCTAAATAATAAAGATTTTTTCGTTTAACCTTAATTCTTCTATTAAATTTTTAATTATTTTTAAATCACTTAATTGTGCTGCAATTGTATTATTTGTTATAGGTTCAAATAATGGTGGTTCAAAACGATCCTTATTATTATGAATCCCTAAATATAATTGATTATTGTAGAAAGCCATAAAGAGGTCTCCTGCATGTTTACTTTCTAGTAATAATAATTTTTCCATAAAATGTGGTGTTAATATATAAAAGGTATCATGTTGATTATTACTATAAATATTAAATTGATTATTAAATTGAACATTTTCTAATTCAATTTTAGAAAGATTACTAGATGGTTTACCATTTCTTTCACGGATGATTGTATTAGTTTTAAACTGTTTATTAAAATCAAAGATATAAAGTTGTCCATGGCAAACAGGGACATATCTTCGGTGTTTACCCGAACCACTATAATAGCCTAACTTCACATCAGAACATTTAAAGTTAACATCATCTATTTTACCGTTTACTGTATCTTCTGATGAATATTTTGTAAAATGACCAAACATCCCTGTTCTAGAAGCATAATTTTCTTCTAGACCCAATTGACTATAAGTGATTTTATTTCCAAATTGTTTTAACAACAAAGGGATCACTGATATTTTAAATGTATTTCGATATTTTTGAACAATGACTTTTTTACCAAACTGAATAATTACAATAGTAATTACAATTAAAATAACAAATACATTAGCGAAACCCTCCTCCATAGTTCTTATAGGTATGGATTTAAGCAGTAAAAAAGCTAGTATAATAACACAAATAATAAATAAAGTTAATTTCCTTTCTGTTTTTAATCTTAAATTGTTTAAATCATTAAGAATTTGATCAATTTCCAAATTAATCCCCCCATTAGCTTTTATAATTTCATTATTATATAATATTCATACAATGTCAATTATATTTAAATTAATAGTAGAATTTAATAAAAAAAGGAGATAATCTCCTTTACAATGAATCATTTAAAATTTCTTGACGTTTTAAAAGTTATCTAATAAAAACAATATTTTCGTTATTAAGTAAAAAAATGATGAAGTTTTATAGGTTTAACTCTAACTCTTCTTATTTACTCCCAAATTCTTATGCTAATAAATGTTTTTCAAATTTTTCAAGTGATTTGTTATCACCAACTATGATTAATAAATCATTTACTTTAATTGATTCTTCCGCATCTGGAATAATGATTTGATCATTACGTTTAATTGCAACAACATTTATTTTATAACGATTACGTAATTGGAGTTCAAGTAATGATTTATTAATTATTCTTCCAGAAGCTCTTAATTCAACTAAACTAAATTCTTTCGACAACTCAATCGATTCAGAAATAAATCTTGAAGCAATTCGTCTCGCTATTCTTTTTCCCATATCTTGTTCAGGATGAATAATGTCAGTAATACCAATCTTTCTTAATACTCTTTCATGATATTCATTATGTGCTTTAACAGTTATTTCATTAACATTTAATTCTTTTAATATGAGTGAAGTAAGAATACTAGCTTGTAAATTTTCACCGATTGCGACTACTACATGATCGATGTTTTTAATACCAATATTTTTTAAAGCTTCTTCATCTGTTGAATCACAAATAATCGTATGAGATGCAATATTAGCAACATCATTTACTAAAGATTCATCCATATCAATCGCAAGGACCTCATTATCCAATTTTATTAATTCATCTAATACACTTCTACCAAATCGACCCAATCCAATAACTGCGAATGTTTTTTTTCGTGTCATAAATAACTTCATCCCTTCTTTATCACTATTATAATATTATCGTTAATGAAGTTAGTCAAGTATGTATAGATATTATCTCACTAATATTTAGAGTAGATATGTTACTATCTATACCATTTGTATTATTTAACGATTCAGATG
>JARDZP010000167.1 GCA_029240795.1 Haloplasmataceae bacterium
AATCACCTTAGAGTCTGCACATATAGAATGAATGCTTTTTGTATCAAACAATAAAGTCCTAAATTTAATTATAAACTAAAGACCAAGTCATTTCTATACTTATGTATTAATAAATTTTCATTTTAATCAATAGCTAGATTCTAATAATATTTGTAATTTAACAAACTTTGGTAAAGCAAATATAATAAAAAAGTTTCACTATTATATATATAACTATATAAGATACTAAATCATCATATCTTATTATGTTATTGTTACTTATAATCCTAAAAAGACGGTATCAATTAGGTTATTAATATTAATAAAAAGGCATAAAAAATGATGCTTATTAAACGAGTTATGTCGAAATAAACATAAGCTTTTTATATTTAGTATAGTTAAAAGGTAAAGTGGAGTAGTAGAAATATGAAATTAGTCATAGGAATTGATGTATCAAGGGAAAAGAGTACCGAGTAGCATACAGTTGGTTGGTAGTGCATTAAAGATCTAAAAACGTTCCTATAAAAGAGTATTTCAATAAAAAAGACGACTTGAAGGAAAACCTTACAAAGTCGTCATCGTAGCTTGTGTGAAAAAATTTCTTTGGATTATTTTTATTTATTAATTAATTATTTTGCTGTTTTTAATTTTTTAATCACAATCAGTAATTGATCTATGTTTACCACAATGCAAACATTTAAATAAATATCCTTGTAATGTTCCATTATTAATTAAACTTTCCTCTAACTCTTTTTGAGATAAACCTAGCTTATTCCTTAATAAATCTAGATCTTCTTCTAATTCATCTGATAAATGTTTTATCTCTTTCCAACCTACATAATTAATAAAGGTACAGTAATCTCCACAATGACTCACCCATTGCTCCTGTTGCCATCCAATATAGGAAGGAGTTTGATAAATTAATTCATCTAGAAATTCTTTATTATCAACTACTTCACAACTATTAATATCAACAAATTCTCCATCATATTTTTTAGCTGCTTCACCGCTAGCAATACACCATGGACAAATATCTTCTACTTCATCAATGCAGTAGAATGGACCAATATACTTATAGTTTTTATTACTATTACAGACTTCACATCGAATATTTTCTTTAATAATTATACCTGTATTTAAGGGATCAAAATGATATTTAAATACTGGTAATTCAACATTTTCCTCAGAAACTTGATATTTTTCTTTCTCTTTTTTAACTTTTTTAAAAAACATATCTATTATCCTCCGAATTACCTTATTCTCTCATGACTTAGCAATCAATCCTATTTATTTAGTTGATTTTTTAATAGATTTATTTGCAAATTTTCTAATATCAAAATTGCTATCGTACAAACACTCTTCAATTATATTCTTTAATAATACATTAAATTTCTTCATCATAACTAAATAATTTTCTCTACAAAATGAACACAATGAATTTTCGTACATAACTGTTAATAATTCAAGAGGAGCATCATGTTCCTTATCATCAATTAAGTTTAGAACTGCAAGGTAAAGTGAATGCCAATCATATTTATCATCATATGATACTGTAACTTTAGGAACATATTTTAATAATATATCACGATCTTCATTATTATAGAATTTAAAAATCATTTTTAACCCAAAACTACGGAAATTTTCATCCTCTAATAAACTATATCCAAAATGTTTTATTTCCTCCTCATCAAGATTTAGTATTGCTTTTAGAATAAAATGTTTTAAATAGTCTGAACTTTCTTTATATAAATTAGATAAATAATCAAATGTTATCGGAAATTTTCCTTTACTAATTATTTGTAACATTTGTCCTTTAACTACTTCATTGGATTCTTGATTTAAATAGTTTACTAGTTTAAGTTTTTCTTCATCACTAGCAATTCTTGCGAACCATAAAGACTTATGTACTTTCCAGTCTTCTTGCTTCATAATACTAATTAAAAAATCTGCATTCAATAGACGTTTTAGCTCTTCATCTCTATTTTCAGCGTTTGACATATTATCAATATCATTTGAAGTATAATTACTGCATTTTTTATTAATGAAAGTTGTTATACTTTTATAACTTTCTAAAATAGTAGAAAAGAACCAACCAAGATCATCTACAAGAATAACTTTATTACCAATTAATAAGTCTATATCAACACAAATTTTTCTAACCATTTTAATTCCATGAGTATATTTTAAGCAGACACATAAATAGACAAGTTTAAGTTTATCATCATAATCAAAAACTTCTTGATTTAAAAATTCCATATACTTTTCTTCTAATGTATTTTTTGATAATTCACTTTTGTTTTCTGTATAAAACAAAGACAACATATCGCATAAATGGCAAAATGTTGAATAATTTAACATAATGCTAAATTTACTTATAACCTGGTTTTCAAAAAATTGATCATCATTAAAATATTTAATCAAATCATAGACATAATTAAATCTTGTTCCTTCTATTTGAACATCATAGGATAGGTTATTTAAGCAACCATATAACACAACATCCTTAAAAGCATTAATATCACTGGCATTTTCTAATATTATGTGAGTTCTCCCTAAACCCATCATCATATATTTTTTAAAATCATCAGGTGAAATTTCATAATTTAATCTCATATGATCCCCCATTAATTATTTTATATATAAACTCGCTCCGAACCCGCGTCCATTTTAGTCATTTTTGCATCTTTTAGATTAAATAAAGCCAATTTTTATAAAAACAAAAACT
>JARDZP010000168.1 GCA_029240795.1 Haloplasmataceae bacterium
ATTGCTGTTATAAGTATTATTTTAAGCTCCTTCTCTTTACCTTTTTTCTTACCCAATTTCTCACCTCCTTATGTATATATTATAACATAGCGTTACGCTTTTGTCAATACGCTTTATGAAAATTTTTCCAAAGTAAAAAAACCAAGCTATCGCCTGGTTACTCTACAATCCATTGATATGTAGCATTATTATAACAGTAACATTCTTACGGTACAAGCATATAATACAATAAAATATAGCCACCTCCTATGACAGTTAGTCAGTCATTACATGAGCTGGCTGGATAAAGTTAATAAAAGGGCAGAACCTACACTTTGGTGTATGGCTGCCCTAGTTTAACTTAAAATACAAAGTAAAAATTACTTATATTCTTTTATAGCTTGTACATTATTTGGGTTGTAATAATTGTTATAGTTATCATTATTTAATAATATCGTTAAATTCTTAATATTTATATTACATAAGTCTTTATCTGTTGTTGCTATATAATTTATTTTTTCCTTAACGGCCGTTGCAATAAGAATCGAATCATTTGTGCCGTACATAATAAAATCATCAGCTACCTTTTTACTCAATTCAAATAATTCTTCATCTATATTTCCTACACTTTCAGGAAATATTATTTCATTATTGTACAGTGTATTTAGGTAACTTTCAACAGCACTATTTGCTCGTCCAAATATTTGTTTATATAATATCGGATCCGAATTTTTTAATATTTTTATTTTATTCTCAGTATCGTAACCGCTTTTACTGAAGATACCTTTTTTTACTATATGTAAAAGTTCAGTTTTTGCAATTTGTGGTATACAACAAATTGCGTTTGCCATTGATATAGAAGCAATCAAAGAATTGCATTCTGATTCTAATAATCTATTATTATTATAACCAAGTGAATTTAATATAAAGGATGTATCCAATAAAATAATATCATCACTTGCAAATGAAGCTTGATTAAAAGGCAAAACACTATTCATGGTTTTTCCCCCTAATCTCATTCAAATACTTAACTAGTTGACAATTGTCCAAGTCCTCAAATGCTTTCATTTTTCTCACTAAATCGTTAGCTATTTCTTGTCTTTTAGCTAATGGCGCATTTAAATATCCTGTTGATTTTTTATATTTATCTACTTTTTCCCTTAAATCATTGTGACTCATAAGCAATCACCTTCTATTTATATTGATCAAAAAAATACTTGATTTTCCTTTCAAAATCCGCGTAATTATTTTCATTCATTTTCGTAAGTTCTTTATAGAAATAATTTGCTTCAACATATAAAAATTTTGAGTTGTTTAAATATGGCTCTATTTTATACTCGTTTAATATATCAGGATAAAATTCTGATATTTCAAAGAATCTAAAACCTACTCCAAAAGCATTATTAATAGGAGAATCATCTTCATGATTAAATTTTAATTTGGATTTTGATATTTCAAAAATATTATTATTTGTTTCGGAAATTTTAATTAGTCTTAAATTTATCATAGGACTAAAGTTTGTTGACGATAGACATTTTATTATCTCACTAAACAAACTAGAATATTCAAAAAAATGTTTCCAGTCAGCTTCATTTTTAATATTAAATGAACAAATATTAGCATTTATTGTAACATTAATTTCATTATTGTCAAAAATAATCAAATTATCTACTGTAGCCACATTTTTTAGACCGTATTTAGTGAGCACAGTTGTGATTTCCAATGAGTTTTCATTAATATTAATTTTGTTATTTAATAAATAAATCAAATCAAATTTAACCATAGCTTTATCTCCTTGTTTTTTTAAATTATATTATGATGAAGTTTATTTATTAATAAAATATATTCCTAACTTTAAAAAAGTTGCATGTTTCCTTAATAAATATTAAAGCGAACTATATTTGAACAGTTATAATAAAATAATACTTAAAATTTCTTATACAAATGTTGTATGATTTAACTAACTATGCTTAATATTATATTCATTCATATCATAAGTTCCCGTATAATCTCATAAGTTATTATATTTCTTTACAATTATATACCCAAGCTTCACTATAAATCAACATATTTTTCCAAAAATAAATAACCCGGCATAATTTTATATGCCTGGGTATATTGACTCTTATTTTAAAATATTATTCTAAATTAAGGACCATGCAATGACATCAGGTTACTTAATGATCCTATCTAACAACGCAAACACTTCCCCACATGTCAAGAAATCATCGTATTTTGTATCATTAATCTTATAAAAAAGCAAATCCTAGATAACAACATAATAATCAAAAGTTTTAATTAACAATTACCAATTCACTGAACTCTTTATCTGCATTACTATACCTTGAAGTCAAATTGCTTTTTCTTTTAATTGCTTCAATTTTGTAATCCTTGTATAACTCTCTAATCTCTGGGCAATCATTATATGATAATATAAATTTACCTTTAATATTGCCTAAAGCTTTCTTTAACCTTTCATGATCATCAATAGTAAAGTCTACCTCTTTATAATAATTTTCAGTACCATAGTATGGTGGATCTAAATAAAATAAAGTACTTTCTCTATCGTATGTAGTAATAATTTTTTCAAAATCTCTGTTTTCTATTACAACTGATCTTAGCCGATTTTGTATATCTGAAAGATAATTGATATATTTTGATGTATCT